>CAMVLN010000057.1 GCA_947168325.1 uncultured Elusimicrobia bacterium
TGATGCAAATTTTTTAACTTCTTGATGTTAGTATTGTGTGTGGTTAAATATTTATTTAGGAGGAGAGAATGGCAGAAAAAGTTGCTAAAGTTGGTGTAGAAAGAGAAGAAGGCTTTCTTTATTTTGTTGATAAAGATGGAGATATTTCAAGATCAGTTATGGCAAGAGGCGATAAGAAAGGTGGTAAAACTACAAAGGTTGCTAAAGTTGGTGTAGAAAAAGAATCAGGTTATCTTTACTTCGTTGACAAAAAAGGGGATATTTCTAGGGCAATAATGTCAAGAGGTGGAACAAATAAAAAATCGTCCAAAAAAGTAGTTAAAAAGGTAGCAAAAAAAACTGTTAATAAAGTAGTTAAAAACAAAAAGATAGTAAAGAAAGCTTGTGCGACAAAGGCTTGCAACAAAATAACTAAAAGATGCAAAAGAAAATAATTGTTAGATAGTGTTAAATCAAGTATCCCTCAGTTTTTCTCTGGGGGGATTTTTTGTTTTAGTTAGATATATAAGACCACCAAAATAATACTTACTTAATAATATATGAATAAGTGTGTAGTTGTTTTGTAGATTTTTGTGTAAACAAATATATAAATAAATTTGATTTTATAAAAGATGATACTTTATTTAAAAAAATAAACAATTCAACATATTTATTTCATATTGAATGTAAATATATTCAAGTCTTGAAACTAATAATAAATATATATATTATTAGTTATCGTATGTTCAATCTTAATTTTAGCTATTCTTATAATAGTTCTACAAAGGTTGTAAAAATTAACAAAAATTTACTAATTTAAGTCTCCTAATATGTAAGTTATTTTTATAATTATCATTAAATACTAATTATTATCACATTAATTGTTAGTATGATGGGACAATATTATATTTTTACAGGCACATCATTTATTATCTTTTTTAATTCAATTATGTTAGAATAAATATATGCAAGTTTGAAATAAAAATTTGGAGATATTATATTATGAATTGTTATCAAAAATTATTTTGGATTTTAACAATAATAACCACTTTTTTACGATTATCTGTAATTAGTAAACTTGGTTTGACTGTTGATGAAGCTCACTATTGGGTATACTCTAAATTTTTAGATTTATCATATTATGACCATCCACCAATGATTGGATATATAATAAAACTATTTACTAATATTTTTGGCATAAATGAATTTGCTGTTAGACTTCCTTCTGTAATAATTTTTATAATAACGTCTTGGATATTTTTTTTATGTATCAAAAAATTGTTTAATGAAAAAATTGCTTTTATAGGTTCAATATTAGTAAATATACTTCCGGTGTTTTCGTTCTTAGGGGCAGTTGTTACTATTCCAGATTCTCCGTTATCTTTGTTTTGGATGTTATCTTTTTATTTATTTATAAATATAATTGAAACTAAAGATAAAAAATATTGGTATATGTTAGGTGTAACTGTTGGTTTAGCTTTTTTATCTAAATATACAGCAGTTATGATATATCCTTCAATTTTTTTATTTTTATTGTTTTCTAAAGAGCATAAATTTTGGTTTACTAAAAAAGAATTATACTTATCAATGTTAATATCATTTATACTTTTCTTGCCAGTAATTGTATGGAATATTCAAAATAACTGGGCAAGTTTTGGTTTTCAATTACAACATGGGTTTGGAAAAACATTACCAAGTTTTTCTTTTACATTGTTTGGAAGATCTATTGGTGCTCAAGCAGGATACATATCTCCTTTTTTGTTCATATTTTATTGTTATGTTTTTTTTATAGTAATAAAAGATTCTTTCATTAAAAATCAAAGAGCTGCTTTATTCGTTGTATCTTTTAGTTTGCCAGTATTAATTTTTTTTAATCTAATAGCAACATTTAATGAAATTTTGCCGCATTGGCCAGCAATGGGATATTTAATATTAACAATTTATGCAGCTTATTTAATAAATAAATATTGGGTAAAAAAAATATTTAGAATTTTAATGTATATAGCTTGTGGTTTTGCTATATTTTTAGATATTATTATACCTATTCATTGTATGTATAAAATTATTCCTATTGAACTTTTCTTGCCACAAAAAGAGGCAGTTAAAGTAGAATTTGGTATTCCTAAATCAGAAATTGTAGATGTATCAAACGATTTGTATGGTTGGAAAGAATTATCTGCTAAAATAAATGAAGTATGTGATACTTATCCAAAAGATAAACAACCTTTTTTATTTACACATAAAAGTTATTTAGCTAGTCAGATATTTTTTTATACTCCAGATAAAAGAGTATACTGTTTTAGCGACAAAATAGATGCTTACGATTTATGGCAACGAGACATTTCAAATTTAAAAAACAAAGATGGTTTGTTTATAACTAGCAATCAGTTTGATTTTTGTAATGTAGATAAAGTTTATCCTTTTGTAGAATTTGAACAACCTATAGAAATTCCAGTTTATAGAAATAATAAACTTGTAAAAAAATTTTGGATAACAATATGTAAAAATTTTAATCCTGAAATATTGCAAGAAAAATATACTGCAAATATTGTTGGAAAGGAAAAAACATTATGGCAAGGGTTAATAGATACTGACCATGCAATATTTAAATATATAAATATATATTTAAAAAATAAAATATTTGATTTTGTTATATCAAAAATATCTTTTTTTGATTCTAAAGGTTTTAATCCTAGTTTTATAATAATAATAATTGTTTCGTTAATTATTTTAAGAAAAGAAGAGAAAAATAGGTTTTGGATATTACTTACTTATATTATTTGTATAGTTATAGTTTCGTCAACTTTAAATACTTTTTTAAAGGGGTTAATTGAAAGATCTAGACCATTGACCGTTTTTGGTGATGGAAATATTCATGTATTCTATGAGATATTACACACAAAATCGTTCCCATCAGGGCATACTCAGTGTGCATTTACTTTTATGATGACAATGTTTTTATTAGTTCCTAAATATTGGTATATATATTTAATACTTGCTTTTGCAACAGCATTTGAAAGAATTTATGCAGGGTGTCATTTTCCTCTTGATGTATGTTGTGGAGCATTAGAGGGAATAGTAATCTCATACATAATGATTAAAATTTTTAATAAATTTAATAAGTTTCAGTAAAGAATTATATAATTTTACTATAATTCTATATATAGTAAGAATTTTGTAAAATTAATATATAATTGTGATAAATTAAAAAATAATATCAAAAAAGATAATTTAAAAAACAAATAATATGTCTAGGTACTCACAAGTAAAAGCAAAGTTAGTTTAATAAATACCATTAAAGTGTACTTTCTATTTGTATAAATTTTTGTATTAAATACTTCTATTTCTATGTTTTCTTTACACTTAAGTTTAATTTATTATAGAATAATCGGGGTGTATATTTAAAATTTATTTAATAAATTATTTTTATCTGTAAACTACAAAAAAATGCACCAAAAGTATTTTTTAAGGAGAAGAAAATGTCATACAAAGTTACATTAGTTAGGGGGGATGGAACAGGTCCGGAACTTACAGAAGTTACAGCAAAAGTTTTAGATTCAACCGGAGTTAAAATTGACTGGGAAGTTATGGAAGCAGGAATTGATATTATGGAAAAGGAAGGAACTCCGTTACCTGACATAACATTACAATCAATAGCAAAAAATAAAATTGCATTAAAAGGTCCTATAACAACACCAATAGGAACAGGTTTTCGTTCTGTGAATGTTGCTATAAGAAAAGAACTTGATTTATTTACATGTTTAAGACCATGCAAAAGTTATGTAGGGGTAAAATCAAAATTTTCAGATATAGATTTAGTTGTGGTTAGAGAAAATACTGAAGATTTGTATGCAGGTGTAGAATTTTTTGAAAAAACAGATGAAGCAAATAAAATTATAGAACTTTCTAAAGGTAAAATTAGAAAAGATTCTGCTATATCAATAAAATCTTTTTCAGAGTTTGGTTGCCAAAGGATTGTGCGGTTTGCTTTTGATTATGCCGTTAAAAATAATAGAAAAAAAGTTACAGCTGTAGCAAAAGCAAATATTATGAAAACAACAGATGGTATGTTTTATAGAGTAGCAAGAGAAGTTTCAAAAGATTATGAAGGTAAAATTGAATATGAAGAAAGATTGATAGATAATATGTGTATGCAACTTGTACAAAAACCAGAACTTTATGATGTTATAGTTCTACCCAATTTGTATGGTGATATATTGTCAGATTTATGTGCAGGACTTGTAGGTGGACTTGGTGTTGCTCCAGGTGCAAATTTAGGTAAAGATTGTGCTGTTTTTGAAGCAGTTCATGGTTCAGCACCAAAATATAAAGGTTTAAATAAAGTTAATCCTATGGCACTAATTTTGTCTGGTAAGATGATGTTAGATTATTTAGGGGAATTTGATGCAGCAAAAAGACTTGAAAAAGCAGTAGCTGAAGTTATAGCAGAAAAAAAATCTGTTACTTATGATTTAGGTGGAACTGTAGGAACAAGAGAAATGGGGCAGGCTATAATTGAAAAAATAAAAAATATGTAATCAATTAAATGTTTATAAAATGTATAAATTATAAAGGTTGTTTTTTTTAAAATGAAGTTGAGAATAAAAAGTGCTTATTTGGGAAAAATTTAGAAAAAATATTTTTGATAATAAACTAGTAGTTTCTGGAGATAAAGTATTGCTTGCTGTTTCCGGTGGAGCAGATTCTATGGTTATGGCAAGTTTGTTTTCTTTGTTGACAAAAGTTTTAAACATAGATTTAGTTGTTGTTAATTTTAATCATAATTTAAGAAAAGAATCTGTAAGAGAAGCTAAAATTGTAAAAAATTTTATAAAATCTTTAAACATTGAATGTGTATTAAAAAATTTAGATACAAAAAGGTATGCTAAACAACAAGATATATCTATAGAAACAGCTGGACGGCGACTTAGATATTTAGAATTAGAAAATATTGCTAAACAGTATAAATGTAATAAAATTGCCACAGCTCATAATATGAATGATAATGCAGAAACAGTTTTTATGTGGTTGTTGAGGGGAACAGGAACCGATGGTCTTGCAGGAATACCTATGTGTAGAAAAATTAGTAAAAATTTATCAATAATAAGACCTTTACTTCCAATATCAAGAGATTTAATAGAAGATTATGCTAAAAAACAACAAATAAAATTTTGTACAGATAAAACAAATTTTAAATGTGATTATACAAGAAATAAAATAAGATTAAATATTATTCCACAACTTAAACAAATAAATCCTTCAATTATAAATCATATATATAATTTATCTATGATGATAAAAGATGAAACAGCTTATTTTAAAAATAAGATTAATTATTTTATTTCAAAGCATGTAAAAATATCATCAAGTAAAATAGTTGTTAATTTAAAAAAATTTAATATCCAAGAAAAAATAATACAGTATAAAATTTTAAAAGAAATACTTCCTGACAAAAAAAGAGCTATTCAAATAAATAATATAACATTATGGCTTAAAGATAAAAAATCTAAGATATATTATCTTTCAAAGAATTGGATAGCAAAAAAAAATAATAAACAATTAAGTTTTGTTGCTATCAAGTTTTAATTTTTTATAAATAACATAAGTTGTTATTTGTAAAAATTTTTTTATTTAGTAAAATGTATGACAGGGTCATATAGAATATTTTTGCTATTTTTATAATAAGATATAAGGAGAATTTAAAATGGAAAATCAAGACAAATTTGACAAAATCTGCCAAATTCTTGATGAAAATGGTAGAGATAAATCAAAATTAATACCAATTTTGCAAGCAATACAGGAAGTATATCACTATCTTCCGGAAGAGGTATTATATTTTGTAGCTTCATCTTTAGGAATTTCATCTGCAGAAGTTTATGGAGTAGCGACATTTTTTGCACATTTTACTTTAAAAGCAAAAGGCAAACACATTATTAAAGTATGTGATGGGACAGCATGCCATGTAAAAAAATCAACAACAATTATAGATGCAATTAGAACAAAATTAAATCTTACAGTGACAAGTAATACAACAAGAGATATGTTGTTTACATTAGAAACAGTATCTTGCTTAGGTGCTTGTGGTCTTGCTCCTGCAATGGTTATAGATAATGAAGTTTATGGACAGGTTTCCCCTGAAAAAGTAACAAAAATTATTGATGATATGATTAAACAGGAGGAAAGACAATGTCTATAGATTTAGATAAAATTTCAAATAAAGTTCAAAAAGTTTTTGGGCAAATTTCTACAAGGGTAATTATTTGTGCAGGGACAGGTTGTGTAGCAAATGGTTCATTGAAAGTCTATGCTGAATTTTTAAAAATAGCAAAAGAATTAAATATTAAACTTTGTATAGAGTTGAAAGATGAAAGTAATGGAACATTGTTATCAAAAAGTGGTTGTCAAGGTTTTTGCCAAATGGGACCATTAGTTTCAATTGTTAAAGGTAAAGAAGACATTCTATATACAAAGGTTAAAGTTGAAGATGTTAAAGAAATATTAGAAACAAGTATAAAAAAAGATGATATAGTTGAAAGGTTATGTTATAAAATAAATGGTAAAATCTATAAAGGACATGCGGAAATTCCATTCTATGCAAAGCAAACAAGATATGTTCTTAAAAATTGTGGTTTTATTGATGCAGAAGATATTGAAGAATATATTGGCAAAGGTGGTTATAGATCAGCGGAGAAAGCTTGTCTAAAGATGACATCGGAGCAGATTTGTAAAGAAATATTAGATTCTGGACTTAGAGGTAGAGGAGGAGCTGGTTTTCCAACAGGAAAAATATGGGAGTTGACTAGAGTTCAACCTGGCCCAAAAAAATTTGTTATATGTAATGGCGACGAAGGTGATCCAGGAGCATTTATGGATAGAAGTGTTCTTGAAGGAAATCCTCATAGTGTTATAGAAGGTATGATTATAGCTGCAAAAGCTATTGGTGCAGATGAAGGTTATGTATATGTAAGAACTGAATATCACTTGGCTGTAGAAAGAATGAAAAATGCTATAAAGAAAGCTAAAGAAATTGGTGTTTTAGGTAGTGATATTTTTGGCTCAGGTTTTTCATTTAATCTTCATGTTATGGAAGGAGCAGGAGCATTTGTATGTGGAGAAGAAACAGCATTGATAGCTTCTGTAGAAGGTAATAGAGGTATTCCAAAGCCAAAGCCTCCTTTTCCAGCACAACATGGTTTATATGGAAAACCTACTGTAATTAATAATGTTGAAACATTGTCAACAGTTCCTTTAATTATTAGAGATGGTGCAAATTTTTATAAAAAGATAGGTGTTCCTACATCAACAGGGACAAAAACCTTTGCTATTACGGGGCATGTAAAAAATACAGGTCTTATAGAAGTTCCTTTCGGAACGACATTAAGAGAAATTTTATTTGGCATAGCAGGTGGAGTTATAGATAATAACGGAAATGTTTCAGAGGAAGCATTTAAAGCGGTTCAAATCGGTGGCCCTTCTGGTGCATGTTTAACAAGAAAACATTTAGATTTACCTTTGGATTTTGATTCTTTAAGGAAAGAAGGAGCGATGGTTGGTTCTGGAGGACTTGTCGTTATGAATCAGACGACTTGTATGGTAAGTATTGCAAAGTTCTTTATGCAATTTACACAAAGTGAATCTTGTGGAAAATGTGTTCTTTGTAGAGAAGGAACAAAACAAATGTTAATTATGCTTGAAGATATTACAGATGGAAAAGCAAATGAAAAAACACTTTTTTTACTTGAACAATTAGCAAATGCTGTTAGAGTTGGGTCTTCATGTGCTTTGGGAAAAACAGCCCCAAACCCAGTATTATCTACATTGAAATATTTTAGAGAAGAATATGTTTCTCATGTGAAAGAAAATAGATGTCCAGCAGGAAATTGTATAAACTTATCACGAATTACAATTGATCAAACAAAATGTATAGGTTGTACATCTTGTTCAAAAAAATGTCCGGTAGGAGCTATTAAAGGTATGCTAAAACAAAAACATTCTATAGATCAAAGTATATGTATAAAATGTGGGACATGTTTAACTGTATGTAAATTTGGTGCTATAAAGAGAGGATAATATATGAAAAAAATATTAACTGTAAATGGTAAAAAAGTTTCGTTTGATAAAGAAAAAAATCTTTTAGAAGTTATAAGAAAAGTTGGTATAGAATTACCTACATTTTGTTATCATTCAGAGTTAAGTATCTATGGAGCATGCAGACTTTGTTTAGTAAATGTAGAAAAAAAAGGGTTAGTTCCTGCATGTTCAACCCCAGCAGAAGAAGGTATGGTTGTTGTAACAAATAGTAACGAAATAAGAGAGTTAAGGAAAATTATAATTGAATTGCTTCTTGCAAACCATGATGCAGATTGTACATCTTGTCATAAAAGTGAAAGTTGCCAATTACAAAAACTCGCAAAAATGTTAGGGATACAATCAACAAGATACAAAAAAATATTAAAATTTTCTCCTAAGGATTTATCAACTCCGTCATTGGTTAGAAATCCAAACAAATGTGTTCTTTGTGGCGATTGTGTTAGATTTTGTAAAGAGATACAAACAGTTGGGGCAATAGATTTTTCTTCTAGAGGTCATAACACAAGAGTTTCTTCAAGTTTTGATAAAAATATTACTTCTACAGAATGTGTTTTGTGTGGACAATGCACAAGAGTATGCCCAACAGGTGCATTAACAATAAAGTCGGATGTTGATAGAGTTTGGAAAGCATTAGGTGAAAAAAATAAGAAAGTTATTATTTCAATAGCTCCGGCAGTAAGAGCAGCAATTGGTGAAGCTTTTGGAATAAGTAACAAATCCGGTACAGAAATTGCAGGCAAAGTTGTAACAGCCTTAAAGATTATGGGATTTTTCAAAGTGTTTGATATATCGTTTGCTGCAGATATGACAATCCTAGAAGAAGCTAAAGAATTTATAGAAAGATTTACAAAAACTAAAAATTTACCGTTATTTACATCTTGTTGCCCGGCTTGGGTAAAGTTTGTAGAGCAATATTATCCAGATATGATTGAAAATGTTTCAAGTTGTAAATCTCCTCAAGGTATGTTTGGGGCAATATCAAAAGAAATATTACCAAAAATGTATGGTGTAGATAGAAAAGATATAACAATTGTATCTGTAATGCCTTGTACAGCAAAAAAATTTGAAGCTAGAAGACCAGAACTTTCAAAAGATGGAATTTATGATACCGATGTAGTTATTACAACTCAAGAACTTGCACTAATGATACAAGAGTCAGGTTTATCGTTTAACGAACTTGAGCAAACTGCATTTGATATGCCACTTGGATTTAAGACTGGTGGAGGGATAATTTTTGGAAATTCTGGTGGGGTTGCAGAAGCAGTATTAAGAAATTTTTTACCAAATAATAGTTTAGAAGATATTAAGATTGTTAGGGGCGAAGAAGGAATAAGAGAAGTTAATATAAAAG
>CAMVLN010000058.1 GCA_947168325.1 uncultured Elusimicrobia bacterium
TTCTTTTTCTGCCAATATTCCTAAATAATAATATGTTTTTGCATTGTAATTATCTATAAATAATATTCTTGATAAAATATTTTTGGCTTCTATATATTTTTTTTGTTTAAATTCATTATAAAAATCTTTAAATAATAAATCTATTTCTTTTTTTTCTTCTTCTGTACTAATTTTTTTCTTTGGTAAATTTACCGGCATAACTATAAAAAATATTTTTATATTATTTTCTTTTGCTATTTTAATAAATTCTTTAAGATTAACTTCATAATCATATATAGATACTCTTCTATTTTCATTATATTGATTATTATAATTTTTACCATAATATTGCACTTTTTTAGATGTATTATTTTTTGCAATTTGTTTTATTAATTTAAAAAAATTAGATTTATAAATAATATTACTTATTGTTATAAAACTTTTTGATATTGGTTTTAATTGATTGTCTTGTAAAAAACTACTTCTAAAAAATCTGTATTTATCTATATCATTAATAACATAAGATACTGTTACAATATCTGGCTTTAAATCTAATATTTTATTTTTTAATAAATTTAAACCTTGATAAGAAGAATAACCTATTTCCCCAGCATTAATTACTTCGATATCAATATTATTTTTTTTTAAAGTTTTCTCTATTATCACTGGATAAGTATCTTCATATTTTACACCCCAACCAAATGTTGGTGATGCTCCTAAACATACTATTCTTTTTTTATTTTTTTCTTTTATATTATGGCAACGAAAACCAATATTATTAGTAACAACTTTTTGATTTTGGAACTCTGTATCTAAATTTGATTTTTGTTTCCAAAATAACACACTATCTTGTTGCAATAATCTTAATATATCTTGCAATCTATCTGGATTATTTGAAACTAATATATATGAAATTAATTCTAAAAATAAAAAAGCAACTAAAGATACAGTTAAAGAAAAAGTTACTAATGTTGCTATTTTTAATATCCGTATAAAATTTGTACTCACAACATTAATAGTATTAAAAAATTTTTAATATTGCAAACTTTAAATATTCTGTTTCTGGCATTGAAAGTAATATTGGATGATCTTTTGCCTGAGTAGATAATTCTAAAAATATTGCTTTTTTCCCTGCTCTTGAAACTGCTTCTTGCAACATTTTCTTAAAATCATTCATAGATAAATGATGAGAACATGAACTTGTAGAAAAAATTCCACCATTTTTTAATAATCTTATTGCTTGTTCGTTAAGTTTTGTATAATGTTTATATCCAGTGTGAAACTTTTTCTTGCTTTTTATAAGACCTGGCGGATCAATATTAACAACTTCATATTGCTCTGATTGTGCTTGCTCCGAACAAATATATTCTTGTGCATCAGCAATAATTGCATTAAAATTTTTATAACCATTTACTTCATAGTTTTTGTTTGCTATTTCAAGTGCTGGTCTTGAAGAATCTACAAAAACAACTTCTTTTGCTCCACCTTTTAGTGCATTAATGCCAAAAGAACCTGTATGTGTAAAGCAATCTAGCACTTTTTTATATTTACAATATTTTTGAAACAATTTTCTATTATCTCTTTGGTCAAAAAAGAAACCGGTCTTTTGTCCTGTTTTAATATCAACATAATATTTAATATCATTTTCTGTTATTAAAATATCATCAGGAATTTTACCTGAATAAATTTCATTTTCACCAGTTAAGTTTTCAAGTTTTCTTAAATAAGAATCATTTCTTATAACTATGCCTTTAGGATTTATTACATCTTGAACCGCTTCTAAAATATCATGTTTATTTTTATCTGCACCTGCACTTATAAATTGTGCTACACAAAAATCTTCATATTTATCAAGAACAAAACCGCTTATATCATCACTTTCACCATAAACTACTCTAAATGAGTTTTGGTTTGGATACAATTGTTGCCTTAATTTATAAGCTTTTACAATTCTTTCCTGCCAAAATTTTGTATCAACTATTTCACTTTTTTTAGAAATCAATCTAAATGCAATTAAGGAATGAGGATTATAAAAACCTATACCTATAAGATTATTTGAACTATCATAACATTCTACAATTTCACCAATTTGCGGTTTTCCTAAAATGTTTTTTATTTCATTAGAAAAAATCCATTGATGACCAGATTTTATTCTTTTTTCTTCACTTTTTTTCAATATAATACTTTTCATAAAAAACTCTTGGTAAATTAAAATATTAGCAGTACATCAGAAGATTAATTGCAATATATTTTTTAGTTAATTTTTATAGTTTTCTTATTTTAATCTTATTATAATGTTCATCAATTTTTTTAATTACAAATTTTAATTATAAAAATCTATATTATAATTATAAGTTATACATTAACGGTGTCATATACTGGAAATTGTTTACACAATTCTGTAACTTCTTTTTTAACTTCTTTAATTATTTCTTCATTGTTAATATTTTTTAACACTTTAATTATCCAATTTGCAATTTTTCTAACCTCATTTTCTTTCATTCCTCTTGTTGTTATTGCTGGAGTTCCTATTCTTATACCTGATGTTATCATAGGTTTTGCTGGATCGTAAGGTATCGTATTTTTGTTTGCTGTAATTCCTGCTTTTTCTAAATTAATTTGTGCATCTTTGCCGGTAACATTTAAAGATCTTAAATCTACTAAAAACATATGACAATCCGTTCCACCAGATACTATTCTTAATCCTCCTTCTGCTAAAACTTGTGCGAAAACTTTAGCATTTTTTGCAACTTGTATTTGATATTCTTTAAACGATGGTTGCAATGCTTCACTAAAAGCAACCGCTTTTGCCGCGATAACATGCATTAATGGACCACCTTGAACTCCTGGAAAAACTGCTGAATTTATTTTTTTAGCTAAATCTTGATTGTTAGTCATAATAATACCACCTCTTGGACCTCTAAGTGTTTTGTGTGTGGTAGTTGTAACTATATCTGCAAATGGAATTGGTGAAGGATATACTCCTGCTACAATAAGTCCTGCATAGTGAGCAATATCTGCCATAAAATATGCCCCTACAGAATCTGCTATTTTTCTTATTCTATCCCAATTCCAAATCCTTGAATATGCACTTGCACCAGTAACAATCAATTTTGGTTTACATTCTTGAGCCTTTTTTTCAAATTCATCGTAGTCTATAAGTTCTGTGTCCTTATTTACGGTATAAGAAACAATTTTAAAAAA
Source organism: uncultured Elusimicrobia bacterium (assembly GCA_947168325.1). Classification (GTDB taxonomy): domain Bacteria; phylum Elusimicrobiota; class Endomicrobiia; order Endomicrobiales; family Endomicrobiaceae; genus Ruminimicrobiellum. The sequence continues at coordinate 3,184 of CAMVLN010000058.1, forward strand.
TTTTCCTGAAAAATTCATTGAATGGCCATGTGATAAATGACCACCATGATCTAAACTCATACCCATTACCGTATCACCTGCTTGAAGCAATGCCATAAATGTTGCCATATTTGCTTGTGCTCCAGAATGTGGTTGAACATTTACAAACTGGCAACCAAAAAGTTTTTTTGCTCTTTCAATTGCTAAAGTTTCGATTTTGTCTACAAAATCACACCCACCATAATATCTTTTACCTGGATAACCTTCTGCATATTTATTTGTTAAAACAGAACCTTGTGCTTGCATTACAGCTATTGAAGTATGGTTTTCTGATGCTATTAATTCAATATTATTTTCTTGTCTTTGATGTTCTTCTTCAATTATACTTGCAATTTCTTGATCTACAACTTTTAAATTTTTCATTTCACACTCCTAACATTTATAAAGAATTTTTATAAGTAAATTTTTGTAAGTGTTATAATTATACAACATTTTTAGTTATTTATTCATAAATTATTTGGTTTAAAAAAATAAGCGACAATCAAAGAGTAAATATTTATCATTGTGTGACCAACATTTTCAATAAATTATCATATGTAATAGAGTGTATAGGATAATCTCCTTATTCAAATACTTTCATTGTTACATTTATAAATTTGTCTCCAGTTTTATTTATTACTTTTATTATCTTTACAAACCTTGTTTTTCTCTTCATAAATACCTTTTGATGTTTTTTCTTTACCTTCTACCAAATCTGTTTTCCAATGCCCTAATACTGTTCTTTTGTTTATTTCTTTGTGCCTTTGGTTTATTCTTACTATTGCCTTTATCTTTTCTCATCTTTTTGTCTTATAACTACCTCTTTTTTTATATACTCTATCTTTTTATATCTTCTCAAATATGGTACTAAATATCTCTTTTCATTAAATATCCATTTATATATACTTTTGGCACTTGTATCCTTTTATATATCTTTTTATCATTATATTTTATTTTTTCCCATCAAATGTTGCTTTAGCAACTTGAATTCATAAAGCATACAAATATACAGCTGCTAGCATCTTTGTTGCTTTTTGAACCATATCTGCTGTTTCCTTATTTTTACTAATAAACACTATATCTTATTTATTAGCTTTTTTACTTTTTTGTGTTCAATATATGTTTGAACTTTTACAAGTTAGAAAATAAAAGTTTAGTTCAAAATATTTGTTCAATATAAAATATACTAGTTTTTTATATATAATAGATGATATGGATTCTTATCTGCAGCAACATATTTTGAAAAACTATCAATGTTTATATCTTTTGTATATTTAAAATACTTCTTATATTGTTGAATATAATTCTTAATAACTTTTTTATCGTTATTATCTAACTCTACTTTTTTTATTTCTTTGCCCAACTTATATTCAGGTAATGTTCCATTAACATACATTACTCCACCATGCATTCCTGTACCAAGATATTTTCCTGTCAATTGGTCTTCTTTTGCAACCCCTATTCCAAGTAGAATAATAATTCCACCTGCCATATACTCACCTAAAAAATCACCAGCACTTGAACCAATAACTATTACCGGTTTCATATCAAGATATTCTTTCATGTGAATTCCTACTCTATAACCAACAGAACCTTTTATAAAAATTTCTCCGCCTCTCATAGCATAACCTGTAGTATCTCCACAACTTCCATGAACAATAATTCTTCCTTTATTCATGGTATTACCTATAGCATCTTGAGCATTAGAAAAAACTTCTATTTCAGGACCATCCATATATGCACCTAAATCGTTTCCCGGAACACCATTTATATTTATTTTTACATCTTGGTTAATACCTGAACCAATATATCTTTGACCATAAACATTATTTAATGTTATTTCATCATAAGCTGACACAGAATTTTTAATTTCTTCATTTAGTGTTTTAGCATCTTTTAAATTAACTTCAATAGTTATATTTTTCATTTCTTTTATCATTCCTAAAGTAATCCTATTTTTTTATTTTTATTCTCCAGCATGTTTTATTCCCAATATTTCAAGTTCTTTAAGGTTAAGGCCTACACCCATTAACATCAATCTGTTTCCTCTTAAACTATCTATCGCATTTATTCCCATACCACCAAGCATTTCTTTTATTTCATTATTCCATGCAGTAAGAAGATTTACTAATCTTTGATATGCAATATCAGGATTTAATCTTTTTACTAAATCTTCTTTTTGTGTTGCTATTCCCCAATTACATTTTCCTGTAGAACAACTACGACACATATGACAACCCATTGCTATAAGAGCTGCACTTGCTATACAAACAGCATCTGCACCAAGTGCTATAGCCTTAACAATATCTGCACTATTCCTTATAGATCCTGCACAAATAATAGAAATATTGTTTCTAATACCTTCATCTCTTAATCTTTGATCTACACATGCAAGAGCAAGTTCTATAGGTATTCCTACATTGTCTCTTACTCTTGTAGGTGCGGCACCTGTTCCACCTCTGAACCCATCTATAACAATTGCATCTGCTCCGGCTCTTGCTATACCTGATGCAATAGCAGAAACATTATGAACTGCTGCAATTTTTACAAAAATAGGTTTTGTATAATTTGTGCTTTCTTTTAAAGATAGGATGAGTTGTCTTAAATCTTCTATTGAATATATATCGTGATGAGGTGCTGGAGAAATTGCATCAGAACCTATAGGTATCATTCTTGTAGCAGAAACATCTTCACCAACCTTTATACCTGGTAAATGCCCACCAATTCCCGGTTTTGCACCCTGACCTATTTTTATTTCTATTGCTACACCTGCATTTAAATAATCTAAATGAACTCCAAATCTTCCTGAAGCAACTTGAACTATAGTATTTTTACCATACTTATAAAAATCTTTATGAAGTCCCCCTTCACCTGTATTATAAAGAATACCCAATTTTTGAGCTGCTCTTGCTAGAGCTTCGTGTGCATTTTTAGATATTGAGCCATAACTCATAGCAGAAAACATTATAGGCATATTTAGTTCTATGTTAGGAGGCATTTTTGTAACTAACTTACCTTTTTTATCATATTCTAGTTTATCAGGTTTTCTACCTATAATAACTTTTGTTTCCATCGGTTCTCTTAATGGATCTATAGAAGGATTTGTTACTTGGCTTGCATTTAACAATATTTTGTCCCAATATATAGGAAAAGTTTTAGGATTTCCCATACTAGATAACAACATTCCTCCACTTTCAGCTTGCTTATAAATTTCATTTATGCAAGTAGCAGTCCAGTTAGCATTTTCTTTAAATTCAAGAATATTTTTTCTTATTTTTATTGCCTTTGTAGGACACAAAGCTACACATCTATGGCAACATACACACTTAGCTTCATCGCAAATAATAACATTATCTTCTTTATCATATTTATGAACTTCATTTGCACATTGTTTTACACATACTTGGCACTTAATACATTTGTTATTATCTCTTAAAACTTCAAATTGAGAAGAAACAAAACTTAACATTTACTTTGCCTCCTCAAACTTTACAATTATAGGTTCACCACCTTTAGGATGATATATATTTTCAGGTTTTTTACAAATAACTCTTATCGCACTTTCTTCACTTGCAAAGTAAACTTTATCTCCTTTTATAGCACTTACCATTGATCTTAATTTTATTCTATCGTTTAATGCAATAAGCCCATCTTCATATCCAATAAGAATAGAAAAAGGTCCATTTATTAAAGCAGAAGAATACACTGCTCTTAATGCTTTAAGCTCTTCTGCCTTTTTAGAATTTTCTTTTTCAATATCATTCCAAAAAGGTGCAACCAAAACTTGTAATGCTTTTTCCATAGGGAGTTTATGCCTTCTAACAAGTAAATCTAACAAATAAGTAATAACTTCAGTATCTGTTTGCAAAGTACACTTATAACCATACATTTCAACAAACCTTCTATTTGCATCATAAGAAGAAATTTCGCCGTTATGAACAATAGACCAATCTAACATAGTAAAAGGATGTGCTCCTCCCCACCAACCAGGAGTATTTGTAGGGAACCTTCCATGTGCAGTCCAAATATATCCTTCATAATTTTCAAGCATATAAAAATCTCCAATATCTTCAGGATACCCAACCCCCTTAAAAACTCCCATATTTTTACCGCTTGAAAAAACATAAGCTCCCAAAAAATCTTTATTTATTCTTATTACACATCTTGCTGTAAACTCATCTTCGTCCATATTCAAATTTCTTACTTTATAAATTCTTGGCTGAACAAAATATCTCCAAATAAGAGGTTTATCTTTAATTGAAGGTACTGCTCTTGTAGGAATATTTCCTGCACTTTCAATTTCAAAATGTTCGCTTAAAAATTCTTCTGTTTTAGCTTTTATTTGATTATTGTCGTAAAAAATGTGCAATGCAAAAAAATTTTTATATTGAGGATAAATTCCATACCCAGCAAAACCACCTCCAAGTCCGTTAGATCTTTCGTGCATTAAAGCAATAGATTTAATAATAGACTCACCATTAAATCTATTTCTTTTTTTATCTATTATGCCACTTATAGCACAACCTGCAGGTATTCTTATTTGTCCTTCTTTCATGTTCGCTCCTTAAAAATAGCCTTCCTTGTCAATTTTTAGCTGAATCAGAAAAACCTTGTTTTTCTTAGCTGAGAACGAAGTTATTTTATAACTTCTCATATGAGAAAGCTGGAAAGTTTAATAAAAAAAATATCAGCTACTCAGTTTGTCAGCTTATCAGCTATTCATTAATAATTTATTAAATACTGATCTATTTCCCATTGATGAACTTTAGTTCTGTAATCATCCCATTCATCTATTTTTGCCTGTGTATAAAGATCAAAAGAATATTCTCCTAATGTTTGTTTTATCAATTCGCTCTTTTGCATTGCTTTAACAGCATTTATTAAGTTATGTGGCAAACTTTCTATTCCTGCTGCATCTTTTTCTTCTTTTGTCATTTTAAATATATTTCTGTCTGTAGAATGTTTAACTTTTAAATTTCTCTTTATGCCATCAAGACCTGAAGCTAGACAAGCTGACAGCAAGAAATATGGATTTGCTGCAGGATCCGGACATCTCAATTCAATTCTTGTAGATGCTCCTCTTGCTGCTGGAATTCTTACTAACGGACTTCTATTACTTGGTGACCAAGCTATATAAACAGGAGCTTCATAACCAGGAACAAGCCTCTTATAAGAATTCACCAATGGATTAGATATTGCAGCAAAAGACTTTATATTGTCCATTATACCTGCTATATAGTTATAAGCTATCTTTGAAAGTCCAATTGAATCATTTGGATCATAAAAACAATTTTTACCATCTTTAAAAAGTGATTGATTTGTATGCATACCTGAACCGTTAATACCAAATATAGGTTTTGGCATAAATGTTGCATGTAATCCATGTTTTTGTGCTATAGTTTTTACAACCAACTTAAATGTATTTATATTATCTGCAGTTTTTAAAGCTTCTGCATATTTAAAATCTATTTCGTGTTGCCCTCTTGCAACTTCGTGATGAGAAGCTTCTATTTCAAACCCCATTGCTTCAAGAGTTAAACACATATCTCTTCTTGCACTTTCACCTAAATCTATAGGTGCTAAATCAAAATATCCTGCATCATCATGTGTATGTGTTGTTGGTTTCCCTTTTTCATCTGTTAAAAACAAAAAGAATTCAAGTTCAGGTCCAACATTAAATGTATAGCCTAAATCTGATGCTACTTTTAAATTTCTTTTTAAAATATTTCTTGGGCAACCTTCAAAAGGTTTTCCTTCAGGTGTATAAATATCACAAATAAGTCTTGCAACTTTACCATCTTGTGGCCTCCAAGGAAATATAACAAATGTGTTTGGATCAGGATATAAATACATATCACTTTCTTCAATTCTTGAAAAACCTTCAATTGAAGAACCATCAAACATACATTTGTTATCTAATGCTTTTTCAATTTGACTTGATGTAATAGCAACATTTTTCAATTGACCAAAAATATCAGTAAACTGCAATCTAATAAAACTTACACCTTGTTCTTTTACCATTTTAATAACATCTTCTTTAGTATAACCCATTTTTGTTCCTCCTAAAAAATTATTCTAAAATAAAAAATGCTCAAAAGATTTTACTCTTTTAAGCCACCTTGCTAAAAGTTGTTATTTAGTTGTTACCCACTAATTTTAT
>CAMVLN010000059.1 GCA_947168325.1 uncultured Elusimicrobia bacterium
TATTCAAAAAATATCAAAGTAATAATATTAGAGCATGTTCGTTAATCAATATATCAATAATTAAAATCTACAAAGTTTTATATAAAATTTATCATATTTTAGTAAGTATTCTTAAAATATTTCTATAACTTTCAAACTATTGACTTGATTTTTTGTTTTTTCTATAACATATCATTTAGTTTATTAAAACTCTATTAAAACGAAAATAAATGCGGTATAAATAGAAAGTATAATAATCAAATATACAAAACAAAAGGAGATTAATTATGAAAAGAAGTTTATTAGTATTGTTTTTAACAGTAGTAGTTTCAGCTCCTACATTTGCAATGGAAATTATTCCAAAAGTTGGATATTTATTTTCACCGGGACTACATTTTAAAAAAATAAGTTATAACAAAGCTTCTTCATTTTCAGCAGGTGCTGATTTTATGTTTCAAATGGGTAAAACTGGTTTGTATATTGGTCCTGGATTTGCATGGAATCAAAAACATCAAGTAGTTGATGTACGGGAGACTAAGTTTGGTTTTACAAATATTTTTGCAAATGCAAAGTATAAATTTAAAGCAGGTGAAGTAGACTTGTATCCTTTTTTTCAACTGGGTTTAGGTATAAGTAATATAGATAAATTTAACGAAGCTGAAGTTGAATTGGAAAATATACATGCACGGAAAGAAGAGTTTAGTGGTGGGGTTTATTATGGAATAGGTTTTGGTGCTGAATATAAAAATATAGTATTTGAATTGTTGTATGGTTGTAATTTTGGGGGATATACTTATGAGAGAGAGCATTGGTTTGAGGGACACCTTATGGAATATGAAAAACATACAGAAACTGTCACATATTCAGCCTTTAGAATACAAATAGGTTATAAATTTTCGTTGTAATGTAACATCATAAGTATATAAAATAGTTTTATTCTAAAAACAGGTGAAACAAAAAATTTTCACCTGTTTTTTAAAATGTTTTAGGAGGAAAAAAGTAGTATGAAAAATTTTTATTTGTTTTGTTTTGGTGTATTTATGTGTTTTGTTCTTTCATCTTGTGATGGATCCGGAGGTGGTGTTATTGGTTCTACCTTATTAGAAAGCGGATTTGGAGGTGTTTCGCCTTCAATTTCACCTTCAGTATATACTATACAAATAAATCCGTCTTCTGGAACATATTCTGTTGGACAGCCTATAAATTTTTCAATTACAATAACTAAAGATGGTTCAAATTTTGATTACAACCATAATGAAGTAATAATCTCTACATTTAAAGATAGCACTATCGGGAGTTTTATGTACGGTAATATGGATATAAATGTTGGCGGAAGTTTTATTGTACGATATATTCCGAATAATAATTTCACAATAAAATCTGGCAATGGAACTTTTGGTTTTACTGCAACATACAAAGGTGTTTCAACTAGGGCAGAATATACAATAAATTAAATTTTAACAATAAAGAGGTAAAAATGAAAAAATATTTAATAATTTTATTTTTAATAACTATATCAACAACACAAATATTTGCAGTAGAAATAATACCAAAAGTAGGTTGGATATTTGCACCGCATATCAATTATAGTGGATACACATCTGTATCATGGAAATCTCCAGAGGGAACTTTTAGTTATGGAGGTGATATTTTATTTAGAATATGTAGAAAATTATATTTTGGTCCTGGAGTTATGTTTTCAAACTCGCATAAGATACAGGATATTAACGATTTAAAAGTTAATTTTACAAATGTATATCTTGAAGCAAAATTAAGGTTTGATATTAAACACAGAAATTCTGCTGTTATGGCAATATATCCTTTCATTCATATAGGTGGAAGTATGACATCTTATAATAACATGCCTAAAGATGATTCAATTGTTACTTATGGTTCTAACGAAGAAAAATTTTATATTGAAGATAGAGAATTTCTTGATCCTGGTTTATATTATGCATTTGGTTGTGGAATAGAATATAAGTCTATTGTATTAGAATTTTTGTATGGTATAAATGTAGTAAATTACACATTTATGCCTATGTTTGAAACAACATATAGTACAAGTGGTCATCGTAAGCATAATGATATCACATATTCAGCCTTTAGAATACAAATAGGTTATAAATTTTCGTTGTAATGTATGTGCCACAGCCAGATAAAAATATTGTTGTTATAAAAAACAGGTGAAACGGAAAAAAGTTTTCCCTGTTTTTTATATAGATTTAAATAATTTGATGTACAAATTAGGTAATAAATTAGAAAGATATTGAACTAAAGACAATTTGTTTAATAAATATACAACATATATTATATATGTTTAGTAATTATTATAAAAATGAAATATAAGAAAAAATTGTTATTCCTATTTATTTTATTTGTTTTTGCAAACAAGATATTTGCAGATGATTATTCCTCTGTACAACAAAATATAAATTTGCAATATCAACAACAACAAAGAGATATAGAGTTAAAAGCAAGGCAAACACCAATTGCAGATGAAGAACAAATTATAAAAGATGCAACATCTAAACAGAAAAATAATAAACAAGTTTTTCAATATAAAAAACAACAAGAAACCAAACAAGATGAAAACAACCAAAAAAATAACATTAAAAAAATAAATATTGTATACAACAGAAATGTTATTGAAACAGATGAACAGGTTCTAAATAAAATTATCAAACAATATGAAAATACAAAATTAGATATGAATAGTATTTTATGTATAAAAGATTTTATTAAACAATATTATATTAATAAAGGATATTTTTTAGTTCAAGTAGATACAGATTTTACACAAATAAAAGAACATATTTTAACTTTTATTGTTATAGCCTATACAACTGATACTACAAGCACTTCAAATATACAAAGATATTCAATATTTACAGATAAATTTTCTTTATTTTTGTTAAATACAAAATTCTATTGTAAACAAGATATGCAACAAAGTATAGAAAACGAGGTAGAAGAAAACGAGTTTGAAAAAACTAAAAATTCGCAACAATCACAACGGCAAGTAAAGAAACAATATAAAAAACATAAAAATAAAATTCGTAAAAAAATAACACAACAAAATATTGAACTTAAACAAGAAACAGAAAAAGTTTACCAAAATTTAAGGTTTGAAAAAATAGAAGTTATTTACAATAGAGAAGTTTCAAATATTTATAAAAGAAGTTTAAATAAAATTGTTTCTAAATATGAAAACAAATATTTAGAAGTAAAAGATATTTTAAAAATACAAGAAGAAATCCAAAATTATTATATAAAAAAAGGATATTTTTTAGCTAAAGTTTGTATTGATACACAAAAGATACAAGAAAACAAATTAATTTTTATTGTTAATGAAGGATATATAGATAATATTATATTTAAAACAGGTAAAGGTAAAAAATATTCTAAATTTAGAAATGCACTTACTTCATTTTCCTTTTTTCCTTTTTATAAAAATTCTGCAATGAACATAAAAGATATAGATCAAGGTTTAGAACAGATAAATAGGTTGCAATCTCAAAGAGCAACCACAAAATTTTTGCCATCACAGCGAATAGGTTTTTCTAGTATAGAAATTACAAATACAATAAAACATCCTATAAACATTAGTGCAACAGTTGATAATTCTGGTTCAAAAAGTACAGGGGTTTATCGGCAAAATTATACAATAGGAATTGATAATTTATTTTGTTTAAACGATAACATAAATTTTAGTTTATCTAAAACTTTACCTATAGATGCCAAAGATAAAGATAACAAAAGTTATTTTGCAAACGTAAATATACCATTTGGATATTTTTTATTTATGGCATCATTTTTTGATAGCAATTATAATTATTCAAACAGAACATATACAGGTAGCTATTTGTCAGACGGGAGCACAAAAAATTATAATGCAAGTATAGAAGCAGTTATTTCAAGGTCAAAAAAACATAAATTATCTTTTGGTTGTGAAGTTGCATTAAAAGAAACTGAAAATTTTTTTAACAAAGAAAAATTAGATGTATCATCTCAAAAACTTTCAATAGCAACTACATATACAATACTTTTATGGTATTTTAAAAATGCATCATTATATTCAAAATTATCTTATTCAAAAGGTTTTGATAATTTTGATGCAACTGTTAATAATAACAACAGTAGAGATATGCCTAAAGCACAATTTCAAAAAGTAGATTTATATACACAATACAGTAAACAATTTGTAATGCCGTTAATAAAAAGGCAAATGATGTATTCTTTAGTTGTAAATATGCAATATTCAAAAGATATATTATATTCTTGTGAACAAATATCTATTGGAGGGCAAAATTCAGTTAGAGGTTTTAAAGAAGAAAGTTCAAATGGCGATTCTGGTGGATATATTACTAATACAGTAAGTGTTAATTTTGCAAATATTTTTAAAACAAGAAAATTAAATATAATTTTGGCTAACACAAAATTAAATTGTTTTGTAGATTATGGTTGTGTTTATTCTAATTTGGCAATAAGGTCATATCAGTTAGCAGGAGCAGGTGCAGGATTGGTATATAACATAAAATATTTTAATATTTCAGGAACATGGGCTAAACAAATTTTTAATGATGCAAATTTAAAAGATGAAAAAGATATTTTATATTTATCTGCACAGTTGAGGTTATATTTTTAAACTATGAACAATTTTATAAAAAAACTAATTTTAATTTTTGTTGTTACTACAATATTTTCTGGTAAAATTATTGCAAAAGATAGTGATTTATCTTTTGGAATATTAGGAACAGATAATGCATGGAACTCTTATATAGATTTACTCTTTCCATTAATAGACAAGGAAAAAAGTATTTTATTTATTGAACCCAATCTTTCAATGACGGCAAAATCTCTTTTTGAAAGTTCGTCTAATCAATCTAGTATAGGTGTAGGTTATAGAAAACTTTCAACTAATTTAAAATCTATTTTTGGCATTAATATTTTTTACGATGTAAAAAATAATCAGCTTGGGAATAATTTTCAACAAATAGGGATAGGGTTTGAATATTTTGTTTCTTTATTTAGTATTAAAGCAAACGGATATATACCAATTTCAAAAGATGAATACTTTATTATGTCGAAATATGATGGGTTCATAAAAAATTATATTTATAAGAATTATTATTATTGTTTTGCCACAAAGGGTTTTGATAGTGAAATAGGTTGTTATATCCCCATACCTAAAAAGTTTGGCAAATTAAATGTTTATGGTGGCTATTACAAGTTTGTAGCAAATAAACTACAAAAAGATATTTCAGGGTTGAGTGCAAAAATTGAATACGAACCTATATCTATGTTAAAACTTTCATATTTGAAATTTCAAGATAAAAATTTTAATTCTACAGGTTGGCAAGTAGAAGCAAATTTAAGTATTCCTTTTGATTTTAAAAAATTATTGCAGTCAAGAAATCCTTTATCTTTAAAGAAGAGAGTTTTTAATTTAAAAGACAACTTAAAGCAAAAAGTGCAAAGGAACTATCAAATAAATACATTTAATTCTTGTATTACCCATTTTGACGAACCTTTAAAAGATGCACTTGGAAATATTTTACATTTTACAGTTGCAAGTCCTTTAGGAAACGGTGATGGGACATTTGAAAATCCTGCAAATATAGTTAATGGAACAAATTTAGCAATAAATAAAGAAGATGAAAAATCTGTGTTGCTACTTTTGGGCGGAAATTACACAATAGATACACAAATAAATTTAATAAATTTAGCCCAAAGAGACATTTTGTTTTGTGGGTATCAAGAAATTGAATATTTAGGGGCAAATTTAAGCAACCTAACAAAAACAAACCCAATAATAACTTTTAAAAACAATTCTTGTTTTAATATAACAGGAACTTCAACTGCAACATTTACAATTTCAAGTTTAGAATTTATATCTTCTGATAATAGCCAAACTGCTTTTAATATTAAAAATTCTTCAAATTCTTTTATATTTAACAATAATAATTTTAATAATTTTGATACTGCATTAAATATAGAAAATTCTTTAAATGATGCATATATGTATAACAATATTTTTGAAAACAACAATCTTGCAGTTTTTTCTACTAACAGTAAAACAATAGTGGAACAAAATATATTTTCAAATAACAAATTAGCAATAAGTTTATACAATTGTGTAATGGCAAAAATATCTTCAAACGATATACATGATAACGGAACTGTTATAAAGGATATTAGCACAGTAGATACACAAATATATTCAAATTATATGTATAATAACGAAACTGTAATAGAGAATGAACTTTCAGTTAATACACAAATATATTCAAATTATTTATATAATAATGGTTGTGCAATAAAAAATACTTCCACAACAGCCGTTGCAATATATAATAACGATTTTTATAGAAACTTATCTGTTCTAACTTCTAATTTTTCAAGTTCAACTTATGTTTTTTCAAATTATATAAAAAATTCTGTAGATACAGCTATACTTTCAAGTTCTGATAAATATCTTACAGTATATGATAATACAATAGAAAATAACAATTCTATAGCTATTCAATTGCAAACATCACAAAGTTCTTTTATAAGTTCAAATACAATACAAAATAATAGTGGCACTTCAATTTCAGTTTTAACTAGTGGCAATACAAGTGATACAACAATAAACAATAATGTAATTTTAAACTATAAACAAGATGCAATACATTTATATGGAAATTCTGAAGATGTTTCTGTAGAATCAAACATAAATATTTACAACAATACTATTTCATCTTCACCTTATGAAAATACATCGGCAGTTGTATGCTCTTCATTAAACACAGTTTTAATATCTTCTAACACATTTGAAATAAATGATACAGCAATAAAAGTTTCAAACTCATCTCAAATAGTTGTTTCTACAAATATGTTTTTACAAGGTAATACAGCAATATCAATTTCAGATTCTAACTTTGTTACCGTTGAATATAATGAATTGTATGAAAATTCAGCTGGGATAAAAGCAACAACAACAAATTCATTACTTGTTTCATCAAATACAATTAGCAATGTAGATGAAGGTATCTATTTATCAAACACAAAAGATGCACAAGTTAAAGATAACACAATTTCAGGCTCAAAAATTTTTGGTATATATATTGATAGTGCACCGTCTTTAACATTACAAGGAAATGGCATATACTATTGTGATTGTAGTCAAGGGGCGGTTGTGCTTAACAACTTATCAAATTCAACTATAACTATGAACAATTTATCAGGTAATAGCGAAGTACAAATGAAAATAAATAATGCTTCAGATTTAAATATATCAAACAACTATTTTGAAACAAGTTCTAAAGCACACGGGTTATATTTGAATAATTGTTCAAACACAATACTGAATCAAAATATATTTTTTAAGAAAGATGATAGTTCAACTTATTTTGGTTTATTTTTAAAAGGTAGTACAACATTTAATGGACTATCTGGTTCTAATACATTTAAAGAAAATGCTTTTTATTGGGGAGATGTTTTTCCGGTTAATAATTATGAAACGAATGTAAAAGCGAAAGATAGTTTTAATTAGAAATTTATTATTGTTAGAGCTGTTAGATATACGGTATACAGAATATTGTTATAAGGATAAAAAATAAATATAATAAAGAGGAATTCAGAAAAGAGTTGGGGTATTTTTAAGTTGAAGAAAATAACAGCAATAATAGCAAGCATAGCAATAATTTTATTACAGATAGACGGAGTATATAGTGAGATACTGCCACACAACACAGATGTGACAAAAGTTCCTGAGATAATAACACATCAACGAACAAACATTCCAATAATAAACATAGTGGCACCGGATGCAAGTGGGATGTCGCACAATAGGTATGACAGGTTTGATATAGAAAGTCAAGGAGCGCTAATCAACAATGCCACAGAGAAAACAAAAAGCCAGATATTAAACGAAGAGGTAGAAGCGAATAAAAATTTTTTAAAAGAAAATAAGTCAGCGAGATTGATATTGAACGAAGTAATGTCAGCAAGACCGTCATCAATATTGGGTAGTTTAGAAGTGGTAGGGCATAGGGCAGATTTAGTAATAGCAAATCCGTATGGGATAGTAGTAAATGGTGGGAACTTTATAAATGTATCAAAACTTAGTTTAGTAACAGGGACACCGAACATAGAAGAGGAAAAGCTAAAAAGGTTTATAATTGGATTAGGGACATTGTCTATAGAAGAAAGAGGATTGAAGGCATTAGATAGTGACCTATATTTAATAGGTAAAAGGGCAAATATAGCAGGAGAGGTAGAAGCGGGAGAAATAAACATAAAAACAGGGAATAAAGAATACGATTATGAAACCGAAGAGATAACATCAGTGTTGGAAGAAACACAAGGGCAGGTAGAAGAGACTGGTGGGGATGAAGATACAGGAGCACAAGAGCTAAAGCAAAAGTATCCAGGTGTAGATATAAGCCAAAGCATGTATGCCGACAAGATAACGATAGTGACAACAGAAGATGGTTGTGGAGTAAATATGAGGAGTGCTCCACATTTAGTATACGATTTAGAAGGGATAGAGATAAATTCACAAGGGGATTTGGTAGACAGAGAAGGTAAAATAATAGCCAAAGGTATAGTGAAGATAGAGAGTGCAGGGGAAGTTAATAATGCTGGGATGAAGATAGCAACGACAGGAGAAGAAGGGGATATAACAATAACGGCAAAAGATAAGGTATCAAACAGCGGGGAAATAACGGCAAAATCGAACATAGAAATAGATTCAGAAGGTGAAATAGAGAATACAAACAAAATAGAAGCCAGCACAGAAGGCAAAGATATAACAATAAAGACAATAAGGGATATTGTAAATGCAGGGGATATACAATCGCAAGGTGGAATAAATTTACAATCCCAGTGGGGATTAAAGAACGAGACAGGTAATAAAATAAAAGCCAAAGGGGATGTAGAAATAGAAACAGATGGAGAATTGATAAATAAAGGGGAAATAACATCAAGTTCAAATATAGACATATATTCAGAGATGGCTCTAAAGAACGAAGACAAAATAGAGGCAACAGGTACAGGCGAGATAAAAATAAAAACGAAAGATGATGTAATAAACAGCGGGGAAATAACATCAGAAACTAACATAGAAATAAATTCAAAAGGGATA
>CAMVLN010000060.1 GCA_947168325.1 uncultured Elusimicrobia bacterium
TTATTTCCTCCCTCTTTTCCATTGTTATTATTTGTATCATTTGAATTAACAATATGTCCTTCAACTGTTGATTCTTTAAAATAAGGTATTTTTGAATAAGGAATTATTTTTTCTTGTTTTATTATTTTTTTTATATTGCCAAGTCCAGAACCACAAACTATGGCTATTTTTGGATTAATTTTTGTTTTAGAACTTATATATTTTTTACTTTCTTTAATTTTATCTAAAATATTTAGTTGTTTCATAATATTTCATCCTTAAAACTTGTTCCATTTTTCATCTGCTCTATTTCAAAAATATCTGCAATTGTCTGTGCCACATCTGATAAAGTTTTTCTTATACCTAAATTCACATCTTGTTTTATTGATGGACCGTAAACTAAAAGTGGAACATATTCTCTTGTATGATCTGTATGTTTAGTATATGTTGGATCGCAACCATGATCGGCCGTAATTATTAATAGGTCATTATCACACATTACATCCATTATTTTCGGAAGCATTCTATCAAAAAATTTTAAACCTTGTGCATAAGCATCAACATTTCTTCTATGCCCCCAAAGCATGTCAAAATCTACTAAATTTGTAAATATTAAATGGTGCCGTTCATTTGGAGTAGTATCAGGGTATAAATCTTTTGTTTCAGTATTATTGTAGTAATTTTGATATATTTGAGGCTCTACAATAGAATCTATCGTTTTTTGTATTCCAACGGAATTCCCTTTTGTGTGATATGAAATATATATGCCCTTATTTGCAAAAATATCACTAATTTTACCTATACCTACAACTGAACCTTTTATATTTCTTATTTTATCTAATATTGTTTGCCCTGGTGGCTTTATAGAATAATCTTTTCTATTAGGAGTTCTTGTATAAATACCATCTATAATTTTAAAAGGTCTTGCAATAACTCTACCAACAGAATGTTCTCCAACAAGAAGTTTTCTTGCAATTTCACAACATTTATAAAGTTTCTTTATGCCAAAAATTTCAGTAGTTTCATTTGCTGCAATTTGAAAAACAGAATCTGCTGATGTGTATACTATAGGATAACCAGTTTTATCATGTTCTTGTCCAAGTTTCTGAATTATTTCTGTTCCTGAAGCAACACAATTGCCTAAAACTTTTGTTCCTATTTGTTTTTCAAACTCTTCTATTAATTCCTTTGGAAATCCATTTGGATATGTAGGAAAAGGTTTATCTAACACTATACCTGCCAATTCCCAATGACCAGCTGTAGTATCTTTTGCTGGAGATAAAGTTGCCATTTTTCCATAGCATCCTATAACTTTTTCTGGTTTATATCCATAAGGATGAGGAATTATATTGTATAACCCTAACTTACCCATATTTTCAAGAACAAAATCTTCTTCCATTTGTTCAAAAATATGTTTTAATGTGTTAGCTCCAACATCATTATATTTTGCTGCATCTGGCAATTCACCTACACCAACACTATCTAACACAATTAAAATAACTCTATTTATATTTGACAATATTTTGTTCTCCTCTTACAATTTATCCATGCTTGAGCAATACATAATTTAATTATTAATGGCATAGCAACAATAATAAACAGTTTATATTTTACAATTTTTAGTTGAATAGTAAAATAGATTAAAGTAAATATTTTTTATAAAAATAATTTTTAAGTTATAATGTATAGTTTAAATGAAAATTTATAAATTGATGATCATATCATTTTTCTAATTCAGCAGTCTTGCACCTTTTTAATTGCTATTTTCATATTATATAAATCTATATAATTTTGCATTATAAAAATGTTATTCTAACAATAAAAATAAAAATTTATTAAATTTGTAATTATAGCAATATATTTATTAAGTTAAAATCCTAAGAAGCCTTTTAATATTTTTTTAGCTTCTTCCTTTGCAACTTTTTTTGTTTCAGCTTTAATATCATCTTTTATTTCTGTTTTTAGCTCTTCTTTTATTTGTGTTTTCAAACTTTGTTTTTCAATTGATTTTTCTGTTTTTTCTTTTTTTGTTTCGTTATTAGTAGTTAAGATTTTTTTGTTTGTTGTATCAGTAAGTTCATTATTGTTTTTGAAAGTTCTCTTTAGTACTTCTGAAAAATGTTGTTCGTGAGAAATCACTACAGCATTTTTTGGAAGAGATACTTCACTATCATCTATACCAACTTTAATATTCTTTACTATTGAAGGAAATTCAATATTATCAATTACATCACCTATAAATATTCCACATTCATCAACGATATATCTTTTATAGTTTTTAAATGATACAACTTTTGAATATTTTTCATCTATTAATTTAAATTCTTCAGATGAAAATGCTTTTACAATATCATCTGTTGGTACTATTTTAAAAACAGCACATTTATAACCGAACTTTTTTTCATAACCAATAAAAGAAATATCTTTAATAAAAAAATCTTTTTCTATATTTGTTTTATTTTTTTCTATAGAATATTCTATTTTGCTAGTAAGCCACTTATTTGAATTTTCATCATACTCATACGAAAACTTTTTATCATAATCGTTAATAGTTATAAGTGTTCCTTGTATCTTTTTTTCTTTATTTCCTTTTTTAAAAAAAGTTGTCATTTTTGTAAAATTTTTTAAATATTGGGCATAAATTCCTGTTTCTCCTGTTTTTTTTAATAATTCATCTAATTCTTTTCGCTTTTTTTCTAAATATTCAGACTTATGAAACTCCATATCATAAGATATTCCTTTATTTTTTATGACTTCTTGTTCTTTATCTATATAACTTTCATATTTTTTAAAACCTGCACTATCACCATAACAAAAATTTATAGCAAATAAACACAAAATTAAACCACTAAAACATTTTTTTACAATTTTATTTTTCATAATTTTTACTCCTTATATTTTATTTTATAGTTAAAAATTATACCATTTCATTGGGATTTCTTTTACCTAATCCTTTGGAATCTCTTTAATATTTATGTAAACTTGGCTATTTCCGCCATATAATCCCATTCTTTGACTTTCTCCATTTCCATTTGACCCTGACATAGTGGATTTTTGGAATAGTTGTAGTATTTAGATATTCTTTTATTCTTTGAACTAAATTTGTATCTATTTTTAATATAATGTTTTTGTTTTTAAATAATACAATTACAGTCACGGAAATTGGCTGTACTGGTTGTATTGAAAAAGAAAAAACATATGATTGTAAAAATATTATTGATATTAGTGTTGATATAATATTTTTCATTGTATTTATACACTAATCTCTTCTTTTAAAGCTTTTAACATATATTCACAAGCTTCATCTTCTGTTTTAAAAATTTTATAATCGTTTTTTCCTCCTCTTTCATCAACATAATAAAATTCCCATATATAATAATTTTTTTGTAATATGTATGCATCAGCTAACCAAGAATTACCATTTATAGAATAGTAACTCTCTGGAATTTTTAATTTTTTTAATTCTTTTTTTAGTTCTTCATGTTTCATAATATTATGTTTAAAATTTGTAATAGTATTTTTTTAATTTATTCATAATTTTTAACATATATTCACAAGCTTCTTCTTCTGTTTTGAAAATTTTATAATCATTTTTTTCACCTCTTTCATCAAAATAAAAATACTCCCAAATATTGTAATTTTGTTGAAGTACATGTGTGTCTGCCGGAGACGAATCATTTATCACATACCTTCTTTTAGGTATTTTCAATTCTGCTAAATTTTTTTGTAATTCTTCTATTTTCATTTTAAATTAATCCCCTATTATTTTTAATATCTCATTTTCTAAAAGAATAGATATATTTGTTTTTGTTCTATATTGAGTTCCCAAACCTATTTTACCAAATGCTGGTGCAATAATAGATTCTTCTACTTGTAGAGGTTGAACAACAATAAATTTATTATATAACGACAAATCAGCATTATATGGTAAAGCTCTCATTTCTAAAGGAGTGTCAGAAGGCGATAAATAGTTACCATTTATATCACCATATCTATTCACAATAGTTCCGGGTTGTAAAATTATCATTTTTTTTTGTTCCAATAAGAGCACCATCATTAATTTGATAATATGAAACTATGGATGTTGTTTTTGTTATTTCAGTTTTCCCAACACCGCTTGTTGCTTTGGTTGTTTCTTTTGAAATACTTTTTGTTCCCTTTGCAACTTTTGAATCAATTGTTGAAGAATATTCTTTTTTTATTGTATTAACAATATTATCTACATCTTTTAACCCTGATTTTGTTGCTTGTGTTGATATACTACCAGCAAAATTTCGCCACATTGCACCTGTTCCTATAAGTAGCCCTATCGCTGTTAACATCCTTTCTTGTACTGTTAGTATTTCTTGGGTAAAAGCATCTTTCCCTGAAAGAAATTCATATAAATCTATACTATCTCCAACTATTGGTATTACTCCTACTCCAATATGAGCTAACATATTAAGTATATCTCTTATCTTAACACAAATTATTTCTTTTAATTCATCAAATATTTCCCAAAAAGGTGTTTCTTGCACTATTTTTTCTTCCATAAAACTTGCTACTTCTTTTTGAGATATCTTACTTATGTTTGCCCCTAAAATATCTTGTTTTGTTATATTATACTTTTTGCTTATTTGTGAAATTGTTTCTATTATTTTAAAAAATTGGTCTACTGTTATTGTTTCTTTCTTTGTTGTTCTTTTATTTAATTCTTTTATAATTTTGTCTAATTGCTTTATATCTTTTTTTGACTGTTTGTCTATTTGTTTTGTAAGATTATCGGGACTTTTTGGGTTTAGTGCATATAGGTCTGCCATAGAGTTTATAAAATTTTCTCTATTCCTTTTACCTACTCCTTCTTTATATCCTTTATTTTGTAAATATTTCCTTAATGATTTTACTCTTTTATTTAATGTTGAATGTGAACCTTCTAACTTTCCTATCCTATAAATAAAATCTAAATCTATTCTTGCTGACAATCTTTCAAATAAATCACAAAATGCATAAGGGTCGTATCCTGCTTTATATGCAAGGTCTGCCCCATATCTATCTGCTGCCTCTTCTTCCTCTTGCGACCAAATTGATTTTGATATTTTATTTGTAGTATCTGTTGATATGTCTTTTATTTTGCTTGATTTTAATAAACTACTGCTTACTTTGTTTAATTCTTTAATTGTTTTTTTCTTGTTTTTTTTAGATATTATTTTTGTATATTTTTCTTCTTGTTATATTAATATGAAATGCCCTATCTCGTGCCCTAACAAACAAACCAGTTCTGCCTCATCGTTTATCATATTAAACATTCCACGAGTTATTTTTATATTATTGAACAATAAAAAATTTATTCCTTGAACCGTAGATGTTTGTAATATATTTATTGAATAATATTCTTTTGGTTTATCAGAAAATTTTATAATTTTATTTAATAAATTATTTAAATATTTTTGTGTATTTGTTTTTTTGCAGATAGTAACAAAATCCTCTTCGGTACTATCCTATTTATCGTTTTCTACTTTTTTCTTAATTATATTTTTTGTAACTTTTGAAACTTTTTTTGTTACACTGGAAGAATCTGAAATTTTATCAACTGTTTTATCAATTATGCTA
Source organism: uncultured Elusimicrobia bacterium (assembly GCA_947168325.1). Classification (GTDB taxonomy): domain Bacteria; phylum Elusimicrobiota; class Endomicrobiia; order Endomicrobiales; family Endomicrobiaceae; genus Ruminimicrobiellum. The sequence goes on from CAMVLN010000060.1 coordinate 5,569, forward strand.
GAAAAAATATCACAAAAACTATTTGAAGATGAAAAAATCAATGCTAAAACTAGTACTAAGCTGATAAGTTTTTTCATAATACTGCCTTAAACAAATAATTATACATTGATGTTCTATTCATATATTCATATATTTCAAAAAAACATCAGTTATCTTTTTTCAACTTACATTACAGTTTTATTTTCTTTTTAAAACTTTTCTAACTGCTTCTACAATATTTATATCTTTTAAACCATACTTAGCAATCAAATCTGCTGGTTTGCCAGATTCTCCAAAAGTATCTTTTACTCCAACAAATTCCATTGGAACAGGATTATTGCTAACTACAACTTCTGCTACTGCACTTCCAAACCCACCAAATATTTGATGCTCCTCAACAGTAACTATTGCACCACAATCTTTTGTTGCTTCTATAATTGCTTGTTTATCTATTGGTTTTATTGTGTGTATGTTTAATACTCGTGCTTTTATATTTTCTTTTTCTAAAATTTCTGCTGCCATTAGTGCTTCATATACCATTGAACCACAAGCCATAATACAAACATCTTTTCCATCTTTCATTTTTATAGCTTTACCAATTTCAAAAGGTGTTTTATCTTCAGTAATTATAGGGATACTTTCTCTTCCATATCTTATATAAACAGGTCCATTATAATAAGCTGCTGCAATAGTTGCTTTTTTAGTTTCTATTAAATCACAAGGAACTAAAACTGTCATATTTGGTAAACATCTCATTATAGAAATTTCTTCTAAAGCTTGATGTGTAGCTCCATCCGGACCAACCATAAGTCCAGAATGCGAACCACCAATTTTTACATTTAACTTTGAATAACAAATTGTTGTTCTAATTTGTTCCCATGGTCTTCCTGAAGCAAATACTCCATAAGTAGAAACAAAAGGAATAAAGCCCACAATAGATAAACCTGCTGCAACACCTAACAAATTTGTTTCTGCTATACCAACATTGATAAACCTTTCTGGAAATTCTCTTTGAAAACCGTCCATTGCAACAGAAGAAACTGTATCTGCACCAAGTGCAAAAATTTTGTCATCTTTTTTGCCTAGTTCTACCAACCCTTCTCCAAAACCAAACCTTGTAGCTTTGTTACCAAAAATATTTACCATAACCCTAATTCCTTAATTAATAATATTATTTTAAACTTGCATCTATTTCTTTTAAAGCCTGTTCTAATTGTTCTGTATTTGGAGTTTTCCCATGCCAACTTGCAACATTTTCCATAAAAGACACTCCCTTACCTTTGATAGTTTGTGCAATTATTACTGTAGGTTTTTCTTTACAATTCTTTGCTTGAATATATGCATTATCAATCTCTTCTAAATTATGCCCATCTATTTCTATAACATTCCAACCGAAAGCTCTGTATTTATCTGATATAGGATAAATATTTAAAATATCTTCTACTTTACCATCTATTTGTAAATTATTACAATCAATTATGGCACATAAATTATCTAGTTTAAAATGTGATGCACACATTACAGCTTCCCATATAGACCCTTCTTGTTGTTCACCGTCTCCCATAAGAACATAAACTCTATTATCTTGTTTTAAAGTTTTTATCCCTTTTGCAATACCTAATGCAATAGATAATCCATACCCTAAAGATCCTGTAGAAACTTCTATACCTGGAAGATGTTTGTCTTTTGCAGGATGCCCTTGCAATCGACTTCCTAATTGCCTTAATGTATTTAATTCTTCTTTAGGAAAACATCCTATCTGAGCAAGAACAGCATATAAAACAGGGCAAACATGCCCTTTAGATAAAATAAAATAATCTCTGTTTTTATCTTGAAAATTATCTTTATTAAAATTCATATGATTATTATACAAATCAACTAAAAGTTCTACTGCAGACAAACTTCCACCTGGATGACCTGATCCTGCTTTTTGCAACATCTTAAGTATTTCTTTTCTAACAGATGCTGATATAACTTTCAAATCAGCTATTTTCATTTATAACCCCCATTATTAACTTTTATTTTATATTATCTGTTATAGAATTCTAATAACCATATTTTTAAGTTTTATATCCAAATAACTAAACTTTCTATTTAACTTGTTGATAAATAACATTATAATAACTTTTTTTCTTTATATAAACAAATATATTATAAATTTAATGTTTAATCTTAAATGAAAAAACTAATCAACAATTTAATATAACCCCAGCATTTAAAATATCATATTTATCAATGATAAAATCATTTTTTATATTTTATCTTTTTTATCTTATATTTGTAAATCTTTATTTATATTAAAAAGGCAATGTCAGTGAATTTAATATACAATTTTACTATTATCACAAATGATAAAAAGTCACACAATTAATAGTTAAACAAAAATTGTTAAAACTATAAATAATACTACTCCATTACAAGAATATTTTTTCTATTTATTCATCTTGAGAAATTATTTGTAAAGATTTTGATGTTCCCAATCTACTAGCACCAGCTTTAATTAATTCTTTGGCTTGTTTATATGTTGATATGCCACCAGAAGCTTTTATCTTAACATCGTTTTTTAAAATGCTTTTAAAAAATTTTATATCTTCTACTACTGCACCTGTTGTAGCAAAACCTGTAGAAGTTTTTAAAAAATCAACTCCTGTATTTAAAATTATATTTGCAATTTTATTTTTTTCTTCTTCATTTAAATATGCTGTTTCTACAATAATTTTTAAAATTTTATTTGTAGTTGTTTTTCTCAGTAATAAAATTTCTCTTTCTACATAACTAAAATCTTTTGATTTCAATGCAGATATATTTATAACAGCATCTATTTCATCTGCACCACACTTCACTGCTTGTTTGGCCTCAATGATTTTTCCAATATAACCATTATACCCTAAAGGGAAACCTACCACAGTACAAACTTTAACTTGGGTACCATTTAAAGCTTTTTTACAACTTCCAACAATATAAGGCGGAACACAAACTGAATAAAATAAATGTTCCACTGCTTGTTCACATAATATCTTAAAATCTCTATATGTGGCAGTTGGCTTTAATAATGTGTGATCTATAATTGCTGATATATCTACCATGAATATTTTACCTTATATGTAATCTTTTTTTCTGACTTTGCCGGAATTTCTACTACAAAACAAATTTGATTTGAATTTTTTTTATTATATTCTAAAGAGCTATCTGTTATTTTCCAATTACTCCAGCCGTAAAAACTTTCAATAACATTAACTTTAACAGGATCTAACTTTGCATTTTTTAAAGTAATTTCAAAACTTTCTTCTGACTTTTTTGATGAAGAGTTTGAAACACTATTTGTTCTTATTTTTTGTGCTGTAATATCAAAAGCATTACCTAACATCAAACTTACATCTTCATTTTCAGCAGTATGATTCTTTTTA
>CAMVLN010000061.1 GCA_947168325.1 uncultured Elusimicrobia bacterium
ATGCAAGATATTTAGACCAGGAACTTGCAGAATTAATGTATAATGCTAAATTTATTAATCCTAGATTTAGTTTAGAAACATCAAATATACAGGAACAAAAAAATAGTAATAATAAAGTTTCAAATAAAGAATATGAAAGAGCTATAAAATATCTTAATCTTGCAGGATATAAACAAGGAGAATATACTACATACCTTTTAATAGGTATGCCAGGACAAAATATAGAAAATATTAAAGAATCTATAAACTATGTTCATAGTTTGGGTTCAAAAATATCTTTATCAGAATATAGTCCAATACCATACACTAAAGATTGGCAAACTTTACCTAATGAATTAAAACAAGATCCTCTAACACAAAATAATACATATTTTATGACTTTAAATAAAGATTATGCTAAACTTGTAAAATTAAAAGAATTTGCTAAGGAACTTAATAAAAAATTACAGATCAATTTTTGATAATTATTAAATACTGGAAGTAGATAAAGATAGAAATGACAGAAGGATAGAAAATTGTATACATATAGTAATGTACAGAAAGATAATTGACTCAGCCACTTTATAATTTACAAATTACCTTTTTAATACATCTATACATATAATAATTTTCTACATAACCATTTCTCTTCAACGGATGTATTTTGTTTCATATGAAACATTTTGATATTTAGAAAATTATGCATTATATTAAAGCAAAAAGTATATTATCTGCTAAAAACGGGATGAACTTATATAGGGGATGCCTTCATGGATGTATCTATTGCGATTCAAGAAGTACTTGTTATAATATGCAACATAAATTTGAAGATGTAGAAATAAAACTAAATGCTATAGAATTATTAGAAAAAGCTCTTAAAAATAAAAGAAAAAAATGTATGATTGGTATGGGGTCAATGACAGACCCATACATTCCTTTAGAAAATGAAATACAAAACACAAGAAAAGCATTAGAATTAATATATAAATATGGCTTTGGGGCAACACTTATAACAAAATCATCACTAGTTTTAAAAGATTTAGATATATTAAAAGAAATAAATAAAAAAACAAAATGTGTTATTCAAATAACACTAACTACATTTAACGAAAAACTATGTAAAATAATAGAACCAAATGTAAGTACTACTAAAGAAAGATTTGAAGTATTAAAAATTTTAAATCAAAATAATATTCCAACTGTTGTTTGGCTTACACCTATATTACCATTTATAAACGATACTGATGAGAATTTAATAGGTATATTAAATTATTGTGCCCAAGCAAAAGTGTATGGAATTATTTGTTTTGGTATAGGGTTAACTTTAAGAGATGGAAACAGAGAATATTTTTATAAAAATTTAGATAAATATTTCCCAAATTTAAAAGAAAAATATATAAAAACTTATGGGAACAATTATATGTTAGGTAGTAAAAACACCAAATATTTAATGAATATATTTTACAAAACTTGTAAACAACATAATATAATTTGTGATAATAATGAAATTTTTAAATATCTTAACACTTTTGAAAATAAAGAAGCAAACGGAATTCAACAACTAGAATTGTTTTAACATTAATTTGTTCCAGATAAAACAAAATGCCAGCTCAAGTAGAATATAAAAATCAATGGATACAAAACCGAATAAATACATAGCCATAATAAACAGCACCATCAAAAAATACAAGACAACTAAAAGAAGAATTAAACAATACAAATAGTTCTATTAAATACAATAAAAGAAGATTAGTAATAGTAATTTATAGTTATAGAAAGTTTAAAAATAACAATACATAAAATATGTTGTTAAATTTTATTAAATAATATATAATTGTTTCATGTGAAACAAAAATAGGCTTCAATAAAAATATATATGTGAAAGATTTGAGGACAGGAAGATTAACAATGGCAGTTCGTGTTGTAAAATATATAAATAAAAATTGACAGGATTAAGAACTAGTTATACTAAATTTGTACAAAAGATAATAAGGTGGAACAATATAAAAAATGAGAATTTAAGGTGTTAAATTCTAAAAATATATTTTTGTTGCTCTTCCCAAACAGTTTTATTGATAATCTATAAAATGAAAAAAATACATAGATATTAGTAGTAGATAATTTATAAAGTAAATTCATTCTTGGTAAATAAACTATAACCTATGTGAACTAAAAATTACGAAAACAAGTTTGACCTAAAATTATAGATTAATATTGTAGTTAATAGGAGAAATACTATGAGCAAAGTAATTGCTATTGCAAATCAAAAGGGTGGAGTAGGAAAAACTACAACTGCCATAAATCTTGCAGCAAGTTTAGCACATTTAGGTCAAGAATGTCTGTTGATAGATATGGATCCTCAAGGAAATACTACTAGTGGTTTGGGAATAGATCAAACCGGTATTAATAAAACCATTTATAATGTTCTTATTGATGATGTTGCATTAGAAGATATACTAAAAACTACAGAAATGGATTGGCTAGATGTGGCCCCTGCAAATATGGATTTAAGTGGTGCAGAAATTGAGTTGGTAAATATTGAAAAAAGGGAAGAAAGATTAAAAATAGCTTTAGAAAAATTTCAAAAAGTTTATAAATATATAATAATAGATTGTCCACCAACATTAGGACTTTTAACAATAAATTCGTTAGTTGCTGCAGATACAGTGATAATTCCTATGCAATGTGAATTTTTTGCTTTGCAAGGGTTAGGTCAACTTTCTAAAACAATATTTGCTTTAATGCAAACATATAATTTAAATTTAGAAGGGGTATTGTTTACTATGTTTGATACCAGAACGAATTTATCACAACAAGTTGTTGAAGAGGTAATAAAATTTTTTGGAGATAAAGTTTATAAAACAAAAATTCCAAGAACGGTTAAATTGGCGGAAGCTCCAAGTTTTGGTAAACCGGCTATATTATATGATAAAAATTGTAAAGGGACACAATCATATTTAGAATTTGCAGAAGAATTTTTATCAAGGCAGAAATAAAAAATTGAAGAGAAAGGAAAATTAAATAAATGTTGAGCTTATCCCCGGGTACAAGATATTTTAAAACTTAAGTTGTAAAAAATAGATAAATTTAAGTTTATATTTAGCATATAAGGAGCAAAATAAAATGTCAAAAATAAAATTAGGCAGAGGATTAGAAGCATTAATGTCACCTTTAACAGCAAATAAAAATAATGAATCAGGTCAACGAGTTGAATATATTAAAATAGATAAAATAAAACCGAACAGACACCAACCAAGAGAAGTTTTTAATGCAGAAAAACTTCAAGAATTGGCAGAATCAATAAAAGAAAATGGGTTAATTGAACCAATAGTTGTAGTAAAATCTGTAGTTCCTGGTGAATATGAACTTATAGCAGGGGAAAGAAGGTTAAGAGCTTCTAAACTTGCAGGGCTTGAAGAAATAAAAGCAATTGTTCAAGACGGTGCTTCAGATAAAGATAAACTAGATTTAGCTTTAATAGAAAATATACAAAGAGAAAATCTTAACCCGATAGAAGAAGCAAAAGCATACAAAAAATATGCCCAAGAATATAAATATACTCAAGAACAAATTGCAAAAATTGTAAAAAAAAGTAGAGCTGTTATTGCAAACACTATGAGACTTTTAAATTTGCCAGAAAATATTCAAAATATGATAGTTGAAGGCAAAATTTCATCCGGTCATGGTAGAATGTTAGCAAGCATAACAGATGAAAATAAATTACAAGAATTAGTTAATCAAATATTAAATGAAGGTTTAACGGTAAGAGATATTGAAGAAAAAGTTTCTGTAGAAAAAGAAAAATCATTAAAAGAAGTAACAATAAAACAACAAGATATTGAAATTTCTAACTTAATTGATGAACTACAAAGAATTTTTGGAACAAAAGTTTCTATTTCCGGCAACGGTAAAAAAGGTAAAATTTCGTTTAATTATTCAAATCTTTCAGATTTAGAAAGAATTTCAAATATATTAAAAAAATAATTGTGGATAATTTAGTAAATTTATATATAAACTATATGTTATAATTTGCCTGAATAAAGTGTAAAAAATATTGAAAAATCAATGAGTTTTAAATAAAATTTAAAAAATACTCACAAAAAATTATGGTTGTTAATAACTTGTGTATAAGTATAAAATATACTGTATATATACAATTTTTTAGGTATAAAATAAATGACAATAGAAATAAATGAAGATTTTCAAAAAGCACTAAAAATTCTTTTAGAAACAAATGATAATGTTTTCATAACTGGAAAAGCCGGCACAGGGAAAACAACCTTTCTAAAATATTTTATTTTGCAATGTAAAAAAAAGTTTGTAATATTGGCTCCAACAGGGGTTGCAGCACTAAATGCTGGTGGCGAAACAATACATTCTTTTTTTAAATTTAGAACGGATATAACAGTAGATAAAGTTTCAAAAAGAAAGTACGGCAAAAATTCAATATATAAAAATTTAGAAACAATAATTATAGATGAAGTTTCAATGCTTAGGGCAGATTTATTAGATTGTGTTGATAAGTTTTTAAGATTAAACGGACCAACACAAAAATTGCCTTTTGGTGGAATACAGATGTTATTTATAGGGGATTTATTTCAACTTCCTCCAGTAGTTAAAAAAGAAGAAGAATTTTTATTTAGCAATTATTATGATAGCCCTTACTTTTTTAGTGCAAAATGTATGGACGAAATTTTTTGCCATATAATAGAATTTCAAAAAGTTTATCGGCAAACAGATGATTTGTTTATAAATATTTTAAATTCTATAAGAACAAATAATATAAATCAGGATATTATTAATTGTTTAAATGAAAAAGTAAATAAAAAATCAAATAATAGAAAATTATCTATATTGTTAACAACAACAAATAAATCTGCAGACTTTTATAATAATAAATTTTTAAATCAAATACCTTGCAAGTTATGTACATTTATTGCAGAAACCAAAGATATAGATAATGTTTTGGCATTTCCTGTAAATTTTGAACTAAAATTAAAAGTTGGTGCACAAATTATGATGCTAAATAATGATAGCAAAAATAGATGGGTAAATGGTTCTATAGGTATTGTTGAAGATATTATAAAAAATATTTCTGATAATAAATATAAAATATATGTTAAAATGCAAAATGGTAAAACAGAAATTGTTGAACAACATAAATGGGAACTGTTTAAATATAAGTGGAATAAAGATTTAGAAATAATAGAAACTGAACCGGCAGGTTCTTTTAGCCAGTATCCAATGAAACTTGCTTGGGCTGTAACAATACATAAAAGTCAAGGAAAAACTTTTGATAGTGTTTTAATAGATTTAGGTTATGGAGCTTTTGCTCCGGGACAATTATATGTTGCATTAAGCAGATGCAAAGATTTAGAAGGGATTAGTTTAACAAAATCTATTAAAAAAACTGATATAATTATAGATACAAAAGTAGCCGAACTTTTAAAGAAAAGAGAACAAATAAATTATTTAACCGAAAAACAAACATTATTATAAATGAATTTTTTATTAACATATAAATGTTTATCCAATTGTAAATTTTGTTTTGTTCCTAAAGAAATAAAAAACAAACAGAGTGAAATGACTTTTACTCAATTTAAAAACAATCTAAATCACATAAACAAAATTTATAAAAATAAAAAACCTGTTCTAGGAATTTTGGGAGGAGAACCTACTTGTGCAAAAGATTTTCCTATGATAATAGGTTATGCAAAAACTTATAAAGGGTGGGTAAGGTTATATTCAAATTTAATAACAGATACAAACAACATAAAATATTTGTTAGGTGCAAAAAATATTGTTGTATCTTGGAATATATCATCTTATATACAGGCAAGTACAGAAAATAAAAAATTGATTTTAAAAAATTTAAAATTAGTAAAAAAAGATTTAAAAAATAATTTTTTAGCATCAATTACTTTATATAAAGATTTTCAAATAAAAGATTTCTTTAAAATAATAAAGGTATTAAAAAAATATGACATTAAAAATATAAGGATAGCATTAGATTCCACAAATTATAATATTTTCAAAAATTATGGAATAAAAATTTTTGAATTTATAAAATATTTAAAGAGTTTAAATTTTAATTTGTATTCGTCGAGTTGTGGCCATTTTATAAAAAATATTTTTACCAAAGAACAAGAAACTTATTTAAAAGAAAATGTTTATAACTTTAAATATAATAACTGTTTGAAAAATTATCCGTTAGATGTTTTGCCTGATGGAACGGTTGTACCTTGTGTGTCATTTTCTAATAAAAGCAAAAATATAAAATTTTTATATTATAAAAGTATAACTAGTTTAAAAAAAGAAATATCAAAAAAGTTTAATTTAGCAAAAACAAAATATAAAAACTGTATTGCAAATAAATTTTAAAGAGTTTATATGAAAATATTAGGAATATCAGCATATTATCACGATTCAGCAGCAGTTATTACAGTAGATGGCAAAATTATAGCTGCAGTTTGCGAAGAAAGATTTACAAGAAAAAAGCACGACCTTTGCTTCCCAAGAAATTCAATTAAATTTTGTTTGGAAAAATCAAATTTAAAAATAGACGACCTTGATGCAGTTATATTTTACGATAAACCATGGTTAAAATTTGAAAGGTTGATGCTTACATACAATATGTATGCTCCAAGAGGTTTTAAATCGTTTTTAGAAGTGGCACCTGTTTGGGCAAAAGAAAAATTGTTTTTAAAAAAAGTTATAAAAGATGAACTTTCTTTAATACAAAAATATAATTTTGAAAAATTAAAACTTTTATTTTCGTATCATCATTTGTCACATACTGCAAGTGCATTTTATCCTAGCCCATTTGAAAAATCTGCAATAATTACTGTAGATGGTGTTGGTGAATGGGCTACAGCTTCAATATCTTTAGGCAAAGCAAATACTATTACAACACTAAAAGAACTAAATTTCCCTCATTCATTAGGGCTATTTTACTCTGCAATAACATACTATTTAGGTTTTAAGGTAAATTTTGGTGAATATAAAGTTATGGGGCTTGCTCCTTATGGTAATAAAGACTCTAAAGAAGTTTTAAATTATAAAAAATTATTGAAAGAAAACATTATAGATATTAAAGAAGACGGTTCTTGTTGGCTTAATCAAGATTATTTTGATTATTCTACAGGTATCAAGATGACAAGAAATAAAAAATGGAAAAAACTTTTTGGTTTAGAAAAAAGGTATCCTGAAGGAGAACTTTTACAAGAACATTGTGATTTTGCTTTGGCTTGCCAAGAAATTACAGAAGAAGCAATAATAAATATGGCAAAAACTGCAAAAAAATTAACAAATTGCGATAACCTTTGCCTTGCAGGTGGCATAGCACTAAATTGTGTAGCAAATAGCAAAATTGTAGAAGAAAAAATATTTAAAAATATTTGGATACAACCAGCAGCAGGTGATGCAGGTGGAGCTTTAGGTGCAGCACTTTCGGCAGAATATATTTATTATGGGGCACAACGAATAGCAAACAATAAAGATGATATTATGCAAGGTTCATATTTAGGTCCAGAATATAAAGATTATGAAATAGAACAAACCATTAACCAATATAAAGCTGTTGCACAAAAAATAGAAAATGAAGATATTCTTATACAAAAAACAGCCAAAGCATTAGCTGAAGGGAAAGTTGTTGGTTGGTTTTATGGTAGAGCAGAGTGGGGGCCAAGAGCTTTAGGTAATCGTTCAATTTTAGGTGATCCAAGAAACCCAAATATGCAAATGAAAATGAATCTTAAAATAAAATATAGGGAAAGTTTCAGACCGTTTGCCCCTTCAGTTACAGAAGAAGATGTAAAAAAATATTTTGAAATAGAAGAAAAATCCCCTTATATGTTACTAACTTCACAAGTTAATAAAAATATTAGATTTAAATTGCCAAAAGATTATGAAACTTTTTCAATTAAAGATAAATTATATTATAAAAGGTCAGAACTTCCAGCAATTACACATATAGATTTTTCTGCAAGATTACAAACTGTTTTAAAAGAAACAAATCCAAGATATTATAAATTAATAAAAGAATTTGAAAAATTGTCAAAATATCCAATACTTATAAACACAAGTTTTAATGTTAGAGGCAAACCAATAGTTTTAACACCAGAAGATGCATATAGATGTTTTATGCAAACCCAAATGGATATTCTTATTATAGAAAACTATTATTTCAAAAAAGAAAACCAACCCGAATGGAAAAACAAAGATGATTGGAAAAAAGAATTTGTATTGGACTAAAATATGCAAGAAATATTTTGTTATAAGTTTTATTTTGCTTTTATATTGTTTTTTGTTTCCATAATATTTATTCTTTTAGCTTATTTCTTTAAAAGAATTAAAGTAATAAATTTTATATTGTTTGGCATTTTTCTAGCTTTATTTATATTTGAAATTACATTAGCTTTTATAAATCCTAGATTAGTATCAATACCTATTGAAAATTTCTATAATATATTTCATTTAACTAATTTAAATATAACAAAATCAAGGCATGTAAGAATTTTGGGTGGATATGGTAACGAAAGTTTTCTAAAAGGTAAAGATATTAATAAAATTATTCTAGATAAAAATATCATCTTTGATGTAGTTTACAGTTGCTACAACTCTACATTTAGATATACAAAATGCAATAAATATTCCGCTATTTCTATTGTTTTTTTAGGATGTTCTTTTATTTTCGGACACGGTGTTAATGACAATCAAACATTACCTTACTATTTTTCAAAAAAATATGATTTTAAATATAATGTATTAAATTTTGGTATAGGTGGAAAAGGAACAAATTTTGCTTTAAATATTGTTAATAGTACTGATATTATTAATAAGTTTGTAACAAAAAAATCTAAAATTAAGTATTTTATATATACAATAATAAATTATCATACTGAAAGAAAT
>CAMVLN010000062.1 GCA_947168325.1 uncultured Elusimicrobia bacterium
CAAGTGTAATGATAGTTGTTTAATTCATTTGTATAATTTGTCCAATCATAGAAATTAACATTATTTGTTATTGATGGATCTACTGGATCTTCTGGATTTTCAGGTGCATCTACACTTGTAATATTATAAACAGTATTTTCAGTATCATATGTTACACGTTTTCCAAACAATATTTGATTTGCTTCTGCCATTTCTTCTGCTGTAAAAGATGTATTAACAATAACTTTACCTTGTGTTCCTACACCTTCTGTAACATCCACAGCCTCTATTAACGATGGATCTAATATAACCACATAATTTGGTTCTGTAACTGAACAGTGAACTGTTATAGGTTCATCACTAACTCTGTTGAAAGATTGAACAGGTGCTCCCATTCTTTCAGGACCATATTCTGGAAAAGCTTGAATATACTTTCCAGTTGATAATACTGCTTGTGCAAACAATAGAGCTGCTGTTTTTGCACCCTGACCACCCCTACCATGCCAACGAACTTCAATCATCTTTGACATTTTTCTACTCCTTTTTGCAAAATTTAATATGTTAGTTCTAAAAAATATATCAAAAAACAAAAACCATAAGGAAGTTTTATATACAAAAACTCCCTATTTTAGGCTACATAACTTTACCAAATTTTATAGACAAGTTTATTCTATCTGTTTACAAACTATATGTCAACAAATTTAGACTACTAAAACTTTTTTACACATTTACTATCACAATCTTTACCATTCCAGCAATATGTACAAAGACTTTCTTTCGGTAATCCTATAGCTTCTATCATATCATCTAGAGTTTGATATTTTAAAGTTGTAATATTCAAATATTTTCTAATCCATTCAATCATTCTTGTATATCTTTCACTTTTTGGATTAAGATATTCCCCTACATTCTCTATATCATGCCCTTCAATTTCTCTGATAGCCCTTCTAGTTATTAGTTCGCTGTTTGTTCTTGTAGAATTGCAATAAGAACATGGAAACATCAATGGTGGACATGCTGGTCTAACATGAATTTCTTTTGCTCCACAATTCCATAATTTTTCTACTGTAAAATTTTTTAATTGTGTTCCCCTAACTATAGAATCTTCTAACAATATAATACTATTTCCCTCAATAACTTCTTTTATTGCAATAAGTTTCATTCTTGCAGTTAAATCTCTTAAATGTTGTGATGGTGGGGCATAACTTCTTCCATAAGTTGGAGTATATTTTACTAATGGCCTTCTAAAAGGAATACCGGATTCCATTGAATAACCTATTGCATGTGCAATACCAGAGTCTGGAACTCCTGCAACTAAATCTGCTTTTATTCCTTTATCTTGCTTTGCCAATAATCTACCACTTCTTTCTCTTACAAGTTCTGAATTTAACCCTTCATAACTTGATGAAGGAAACCCCGTATATATCCACAAAAATGTACATATTTTTTTATTTTTATATCCCGCTTCTAATACTTTAACTCCTGTATCACTAATTAAAAGAATTTCACCAGGATTTAAATTTCTTATTGCTCTATACCCTAAATTTGCAAAACAACAAGTTTCTGAACACACTGCAAAAGAATCGGCATTCTGTCCTAAAACAAGTGCAGTTCTTCCATAAAAGTCTCTTGCTGCATAGATTCCTTCCCTTGTAAGTAACAACAAAGAACAAGAACCTTTTATTTTATTAAACAATATTCTTATTCCATCTTGTATTGTTTGCCCGCTTGATATAATTCTAGCAACTAACTCCGTCATATTTACATGAACTTTACTAAATTCGCTAAAACATATTCCGTTATTTATCATTTCTTTAGCAAGCTCTTCTGTATTTACTATTCTTCCTGAAGTTACAATACAAAAATCTCCTAACTTTGTTTTCATATAAATAGGTTGTTCTTCTAAATCACTTATTACACCTATCCCACTATGTACTTCAAGATTTTTTATACTTTCAAAAAATTTATCTCTAAAATTTGCATTACTCATTCTATGAATAAATCTTGCAAAATTCTGCCCTAACACAGCAAGCCCACCATATTCTGAACCCATATGTGCTTGATAATCTGTACCATAAATTAAGGAATCCATACAATAAGTTTTACTTTTAGAAATAACCCCAAACAAACCACTCATATATAAATCTCCTTATATTAAACCATTATCTTTAAAACTATAATAATCTGTAGCTGTTACAATTATATGGTCTAACAAAACTACCTCTATTGTCTTTAGTGCCTTTGTTACTGCTTCTGTTGCTATTATATCATTTTGTGAAGGTTTACATATTCCACCAGGATGATTATGTGCTATAATAACACTTCTTGCTTTTTTTAATAAAGAATCTTTTGCTATAACCGTAGGATAAACAGCTGAATGACTTACTGTTCCATCACTTATTTTTTTACAATCTATAATTTGATTTGAAGCATTCAAATATAATGCATACATTTTTTCTTCACTAGAAGTTCCTATAAGATTTTTTAAATATGTTACTACCTCGTTTGGTGAAGATAACTTTTCTTTTTGTTTAACTTTTATTTCTGAATATTTAATTGCAAAATATTTCAGAAAATAAAGAAATAATGTTGCATGACTTTTAACCCCTTTAACATCTTTAAGGCAACTCATTATTTCTTCATAATCTGCATGCAAAAGTTCCTTCAAACTACCAAACTTATTTATAAGATTTTTAGCAATATCTTTTGTATCTTTCTGTGGTACAACAAAGAACAAAGCAAACTCTAAAATCTCATAGTCTTGCCAATTTTCAAATTTTGTTTTTAAAAATTTATCTTTTATTCTTTGTCTATGTCCTTTATTTTTTGGCACAAGTTCTTTTCTTTCACCGGTTTCCATATATATCCATTACTTATAGGAAAATTAACATCTCTTAAAAATGCTGATTTTGAAACTTTTGTTCCAATTGGAGATTGCCTTCTTTTATATTCTGAATTTTTTAACATTTTCCAAACTTTATTTAATATTTCACTATTTATTCCGCTATCTACTATTTGTTCATAAGTCATTTTTCTATCTAATATTTTTTCTAAAATATCATCTAAAATATCATATTCTGGCAAAGAATCTGAATCTTTTTGATTTTCTCTTAATTCTGCAGTTGGTGGTCTTGTAATGATAAAATTAGGTATAACTTTCGATATTGTGTTTCTGTATTTTGACAATTCATAAACTTCTTTTTTTAATAAATCAGATATTGGAGCATACCCACCTGTTGCATCACCATATAATGTGCTATATCCTACTGCATCTTCTGATTTATTACCTGTACATAAAACGAGATATCCAAACTTATTTGATAAAGCCATTAAAATATTACTTCTAATTCTTGCTTGTAAGTTTTCTTCTGTTAAATTTTTTTCTTTGTTTTCAAAAAACGAAGTAAGATTTTTTATATATATCTCATATATTTCATTTATTGCAATAGTTTTTGTTTTAACTTTTAAGTTTTTACATAATTCTAATGAACAATTTATTGATTCTTTTGAAGTATATTTTGATGGCATTAATACTCCTATCACATTTTCAGAACCCACTGCATCTACTGCTATTGCAAGTGTTAATGCAGAATCTATTCCCCCACTTATACCTAGAATACATTTTGTAAAATTATTTTTATGTAAATAATCTCTCAAACTTAATACCAACACATCATAAAGTTCTTTTGTTTTATCATTTATTCTATCTTCTATTATTTGACCTTCAGTATCAACAATAGTTAAACCTTCTTCAAACATATTTCCTATTGCTTTAAAATTCCCATTTTTGTCTACATATAAACTTTGCCCATCAAATAAATAACCATCGTTTGCACCTAACATATTTACATAAACCACATCTATAGAAATTTTTTTTGCAGAATTTTTTATAGCAGTTTTAACTTCTTCAAATTTTCCTTTATAATAAGGTGAACAAGATAAAATAACTGCAATATCTATTTTAAGTAAAGAAACTTTTTCAAGATTTGTAGCAATAGAAGAAATGCTATCAGCAATAACACAAGCTATATTTTTATTATGTAATTTAAACACATTTGAAAAGCCAGCAAATTTAAAATAATTTAAATCGTTAAAACAACCATCATTTAAAACATATTTAGAGGCAACAACTTCCATATATTTTTTAGAGTCAAAAAAAACAACTGAATTTATATACCCTTGATTTGATTTGTCATTAGTAATAGCACCGGCAATAGTAGGCAAAGAAATACAAGAAGTTATTTTTTCTATTTCTTTAAATTCCGCTACTACAAAATCTTTGTTATTAAATAAATCATTACAATATCCGCCAGTAACTGAAAATTCTGGAAATATTATAACATCTGCTCCCTGTTCTTTTGCTTTTTTGGCAAAATTCAAAATTACTTTTGTATTTTCTTCAAGAGTTGCTATTTTTTGATTTATATGAGCCAATGCTATTTTCATTATATTATAACCTTCTGCCTATCTTTCTTTTTTAAGGAATTTAATTTTTTTGCTTTAAAAACTTTTTCTTTTGCTCTTTTAGACCTTTTTCTTTTTTGTCTTCTAATTTTTTCTATTTTTTTCTGTTTTTCACTTTGTTTATCAAACAAATTCTTTTCTATTTCTTCAACTAATATTTTCCTTGCCATATATCTGTTTAATAATTGTGTTCTATATTTTTGGCATTTTATTTCTATATTCAATGGAATATATCTTAAATAAACACAAGTGGCAACCTTATTTAAATTCTGTCCACCATTTCCTGAAGAATGAATAAATTTTTCTACCAAATCGCAATCTTTTATGTTATATTTTATAAATTTATCTTCAATAGCTTTTTGTTTAGAAAAACTTATTCCAAAATTTATCATTATTCTAATCCAAAAATTTTTAAATCATGTTGCAATTTAGAAAAATTTTTAAATTGAAATGCTTTTATTCCCACAAGCATAGCCGAATAAACATTTTCAAAATTATCATCTGTAAAAAATATATTTTGTGGGTCAACATTATGAATTTTTATCACTTGTTTGTAAATTTCTGTTTCAGGTTTTCTTGTATTCATTAAATAAGATAAATGAATTTTTTTAAAATTCATAAAAAAATCAGAATATTTTTTATACAAATAATCAAAATGTAACTGATTTGTATTTGAAAGAATAGCTAAATCATATTTTTTTGATAACGAATTTATTAATTCAATAGTTTCTTTTATAGGAGAGAATATACCGTTCCAAATAAAAGAAAACTCTTCAAAAGATAAATGTTCTAAAGATAAAATATTTATAATTTTTTTATAAAAATTTATGGAAGATATTTGCCCCTTTTCATACTTAAAAAGCAATTCTTTGTTTGCATATATAAAAGAATCAACATTATTAAACAAACTTGACTTTACAGAGTATTTAGACAAGGACTCGCACAGCTTATTTAAATCATAATCAAAAACAACTCTTCCTAAATCAAAAACTAAAACCTTGCCAGCAGACATTAACAAATACTCCTAGTGTCTATAGAAACTCAAAACATATTTATTCTTTTGCTATATATATTTTTTTCATAATAATATTTTACAAATAAGATTAAAACGGTTTTTATCCCTTTACTGCACCGGCAGTTATACCCTTAACGATATGTTTTTGTAAAAGGAGATATATTATAACTATAGGAACTGTTGCTATTGTAAGACCTGCCATAAGTAGTGGATAATCAGTCATATGTGTACCTTGAAAAACCATTAAACCTCTTTGTATTGGCATCTTTGATGTATCTTGTAAAACAACCAATGCTAGTAAAAATTCATTCCAAATATTTAAACATTGAATTATAACTAAAGTTGCTACTGCCGGTTTTGCAAGCGGTAAAGCTATTTTCCAATAAATACCAAACCTTGAACAACCATCTATAAGTGCAGCTTCTTCTATTTCTTTAGGTAAATCTTCAAAAAAAGACTTTAAAAGAAACAAACCAAAAGCAATACCACCACTTATATAACATAATAAAAGACCAGTTCTTGTATCTAATAAATGTAAACTTTTAAGTAAAAGATATAATGGAACAAAAGCACCCGGTATAGGTATCAATAAAGTTGAAATCAATAAGAAAAATAAAATATTTTTGCCCCAAAATTCAAGCCTTGCGAAAGCATAAGCTGCCATAGATGTTATAATAACAATAGCACCAACACCAACAATTGTATAAAAAAGACTATTTAAAAAATACATCCCAAACTTTGCTTTTAAAAAAGCCTCTGCATAGTTTCCCCATTGCCATGTTTCAGGCAACAAAGACATATTCTTAAATATCTCCTCATTTGTTTTTAACGATGATGACAACATCCAAAAAACTGGAAATATACATGTTATTGCAACAACTATCAATATAACATAAGTAATAATATCTAAAAAACTCTTCTTTTTTAACATATTCATTTTGTTTTCCTATTTTTTACTATTATAACATATTCTTAATTTTTAATTTTTTTACTTACATAAAACTGAATAAGAGACACTATTAATAACAACATACCAAACACTACAGCCATAGCAGTAGAATAACCAAACTCACCATTATTCATATACTGATAAATTTTTGTTATAGGAACATCTGTATGCCCTGCAGGCCCGCCTTGTGTCATAGAATAAATCAAATCAAATATTTGCATAGCACCTAAAACAGTTAACACTGAAACCATTGTAAAAACAGGAATCATTGAAGGAACAGTGACATTTATAAATTGTTGCCACTTATTAGCCCCATCAACCTCAGCAGATTCATATAACTCATTTGGAATTGTTTGTAAACCAGCTAGAAAAATAATAAAACCATATCCAAAACCTTTCCACATATGAACCACAGCAACTGAAGACAAAGCAGTTTTTATTTCTGAAAGCCATGCAAAATCTTTAAATTGTTCAAAACCTAAAGATATAAGACAAGTATTTAAAATACCAAAATTACCATCATATATAAATTTCCATATTAAACCGACAACAATACCTGAAAGAACCGGTGGCAAGAAAAATATAACTCTAAATATGTTTTCCCCTTTTATTTGTCTATTAACCAATATTGCTAACAATAAAGCTAATCCATTTTGCAAAGTTAAGCATAAAAGTGTAATATATGCTGCATTCCACATTGATTTCCAAAAAGCAGGATTACTGAAAATAATGTGTTTATATTGTGCAAAACCTATAAACAACATATCTTTATCTATACCGTTCCATTCAAAAAAACTTAACTGTATTGTTCTCAACAATGGATATAAATTAAAAACCAAGAATAACACCAATGCAGGAACAATAAACAATAAATTAAAAGTTTTTTCCTTACGAGAAGAAATCATTATTCTTACCTCTTCTTCATTTGTCTTACTTTCTCACTCTGAACTTCTGCAACTGCTTGACTAACAGTTTTTTCTCCAATTATAACAGATTGTAAATTAAGATTAATATAATTTGTAACTTGCCATGCTTCTAGTTTAGGTAAATTTTCAAATGTTTTACTAATACTATTTGAAAACTCTTTTAGTATTTCAGGTAAATTTTGCCCACTTTCCTTATTTGAAGGAATATTTAAAGTCGCTTGTGCTAAATATGTCTGTTGCTCTTTTTGTGTAAGCCATCTTAAAAATGCAATAGCTTTGTCTTTTCTAGGAGAATTCCCATTAACAAATAAAGAAGACCCTCCACAATCAAAAACTAACAAAGGATATTTTGCATCTTCTAATGTAGGTGGATACATAATTCCATAATTCAATGCAGAATTCATAGCTTTATAAACATTTACACCCCATGAACCGTTAAATGCCATTGCTGCTCTACCCGTAGCAAAAGTTCTTTCTGCATCTTTATTAATCATTGTAACAATTCCAGAAGCAAACATTTTATTATCTCTCATTTCTTCAAACAATTTAAATATTCTCAACCATCTCGGATCATCATAAGGAATCTTTCCATCTATAGTATCTATTATTCCCTGTTTTCCAAATAAAGACCACTGGTATGACATAGCAAAAGCACCTACAAGCCAAGCTTCGCCAAAACCACTAACAAAAGGTTGAATACCTGCTTCTCTTAACTTGTTACCAGCAGATATAAACTCTTTCCATGTTTTTGGTGGTTTTTCTGGATCAAGACCCGCTTGCTTAAATAAATCTTTATTATAATAAATCATCAGAGAACTAACATCTAATGGAACTCCGTAAATACCAGGTTCCACTCTCCATTCATTATTTTCTTCAAAAGAATTTGATACTAGAGCTTTCTCAAAAAAAACATCTTTCCATCCCGTATTCATTTCTTTTGTAAGATTTGCAATATATCCAGCTTTAATATATGAAGATAATTCTTTTTTATCACTTTGAGGATTATAAATATCTGGTAACATATCTCCACTTGCTGCTGCAGTTATCTTATTCCTATATACATCACTAGGAGCATAATTCTCAAAAACAACTTTTACTCCAGTTTGAGCAAAATAATCATTTGCCAATTTCTCAAAAGCCTCTTGTCTATCTGTCATCCAATGCCAAACTTTTACAACATCTTCGTTTTTTTCACTATCTGTTGTTCCTTTATTAGAATTAGAACATCCTGAAATAACAAACATTGCAATACACAAATAAAAAACTTTTAGAACAACTTTGATACTCTTTCTACACATATACACTCTCTCCTCGATAAAATTTCTAATCTAATTATAAAACATCTCTGTATTTTACTAAATTTTGTTAAATATAATCAATAATTATAAGAAATTATAAGTTCCATAGATATTATTTTTATACAAGTAGCTTATTAAACATTTAAACATACATATGCATTATCATATGAATCTCTACATATTTTTTTATATTTTTCAAATTCTTCC
>CAMVLN010000063.1 GCA_947168325.1 uncultured Elusimicrobia bacterium
TTATTAGAAAAGAGAATAAAAATGAAAAAACTAAATAAAAGTTTGAAAATAAAAAATGTTTCCGGTAAAAAGATAATAAAACAATATGTTGATTTTCTAATATCATTAATGCCGAAAAGTTTGTTAAAAAATAAAACAATAGCAATAGATTGTGCTAATGGGGCATCATATAAAATTGCACCAGAGGTTTTGAAAAAGTTAAGTGCCAAAGTAATAGTTATAAATAATAAACCTACGGGTAAAAATATTAATTTAAATTGTGGGGCATTGCATCCAGAGGTAGTTGCAGAAGTTGCAAAAAAAGAAAAAGCTTTTTGTGGGTTTGCTTTTGATGGAGATGCTGATAGAGTGATATCTGTTGATGACAAAGGTATCATAAGAGATGGAGACTTTTTTTTAGGTGTAGTAGCAAAATATTTGAAAGATAATAATAAACTTAATAATAATACTTTAGTTACTACTGTTATGGCAAATCTTGGACTTTTAAAAGCTACAAAACAAATAAAAATAAATGTCGTTACAAGCAAAGTTGGTGATAGATATGTATATGAAAATTTAAAAAAATATAAAGCTATTATTGGTGGAGAACAATCAGGACATATCATATTTAAACAGTTGTTAGATACGGGTGATGGAATAGTAAGTGCATTACAATTATTAAATATTTTAGTAAAAGAAAATAAAACATTATCTCAGATGTGTTCATGGATAAAAAAATATCCTCAAGTTTTGATAAATGAAAAAGTAGTAGAGAAAATTCCATTGGATAAATTATTAAAAACAACAAAATACATAAAGCAAATAGAAAAAGAATTAGGTGATAATGGTAGAGTTTTAGTAAGATATTCTGGAACAGAAAATTTGTTAAGAGTGATGTTGGAAGGTAAAGATAAAAAAGAAATAAAGCAAATGGCAAATAATATTATTAATTTAGCAAAGGAAGAAATAAAAGATTTAATTAGTAGATGATTAAATATAAATGTATTTGTGCATAGAAGCAACAAAAGATGTGATTGATTATTTTGGAATTTTTAGAAAGTTTAATAAACATACATTCTATAATTTTTGTTCTAAAATGTATAATTAGTTTGTTGGTTAAATTTTTAAGTTATTTTTTTAAAATAAGAACTTGTGTAGACTTTTTGTAGTCAAAATTATAAATTATGCATTAAGTAAAATATTTATAATCTAATCTTTAATCTATGAACTAAAAATTGTAAAACAGTTTTTAAGAGGAATTAAAAATGATAAAACTTGGTGTAAATATAGACCATATAGCAACATTAAGACAAGCCCGTGGAGAAAATTTTCCTAGTCCATTAAAAGCTGTTTCTATATGTGAAAAAGCAGGTGCCAATTCCATAACTATACATTTAAGAGAAGATAGGAGACATATTCAAGATAGAGATGTTTTTGAAATAAAAGAAAATATTAGAACTAAACTTAATTTTGAAATGGCAGCTTGTGATGAAATAGTAAATATTGCACTTAAATTACAACCATATTCTGTTTGTATTGTTCCAGAAAAGAGACAAGAAATTACTACAGAGGGTGGACTTGATGTTATAGGGCAAAAATCATACTTGCAAGAAGTAGTAAAAAAGTTGCAAAATAAAGGCATTATTGTTAGTATGTTTATAGATGCCCAAGAAAAACAAATTCAAGCTTGTGCAGATATTAAAGCTAATGCTATAGAAATTCATACAGGAAAATATGCTAACTTGTTTAAGACAAGTAAAGAAAAAGCACAAGAAGAATTAGCAAAAATAAAGGAGTCAGCATTATTAGCGAAACAGAACAATCTTATTTTTAATGCTGGGCATGGTTTAGATTATAATAATGTTTTAAATATATGTGAAATAAAAAATATTAATGAGTTAAATATAGGTTTTTCAATAATAGCTCAAGCAGTGTTTGATGGATTAGAAAAAGCAGTGATGGATATGAAAAAAATATTATCACAATATTAGAGCCGGCATAGCTCAGTTGGTAGAGCAGGTGCTTCGTAAGCACTTGGTCGGAGGTTCAAGTCCTCTTGTCGGCTAACTTTATTGTAAGGTAAAAAGTATGTTGTCAAATATCATAAAAAAAGTTTTATCAAAATTTATTTTATATGGTTTGCCGTTGTTCTATTTTTTGGTAGCAGTAAGTTTTTATTTAGGCACATATGATTCTGCACAAATAAAAATAACAATAGTTCAAATTGGGGGTATAGCTTTAATTTGTTCTTGGATTATGTATAAATTTGAGACAGACTGTTTTTATAACATTAAAAAAAATATAGTAGTTTTATCTCCAATAATATTGTTTTTATTTTCAGGTTTGTTTTCTTTTTTTCATTCTCCTTTTCAGCTTGCTTCGCTAAATGAACTAATAAAAAGAATTATATATTGTTTTTTATCTGTGATTATAATAGATTGTTTTAAAGATAGAAAAAGTTTAAAAAGGTTAATTAATACTTTAATATTTGCAACATATGTTGTATGTATATATGCTGTAATTCAATTTATAGATACAAGATTTTTTCCAGCACCCCCAGCAAAAGGGCTTGATCCTTTTGTGTGGAGATGGGCTTTTGGCGAAAGAATTTTCTCTACATTTGGTAATCCAAATTTTTTTGGAGATTTTCTTGTAGTAATGAGTCCAATAGTGTTAGCTTTATTTTTTAAAAAGAAAAGCTTTCATCTTTTGTTATTGTGGTTACTTATAGCTTTTTCAACAATATTTTCTTATTCAAAAGGGGCATGGATAGGTTTTGGTGTTGGTATTATATCTTTTGCTTTTTTATTTGCAAGTTTTATATTAAATATAGAGAAAAAAAATAAAATTATACTAATATTAATAATGTCTTTATTTACAATATCTATAGTTGCTGGTGGAACATTATTTCAGCTCAAAAAAAGACCTGATAGTTCTTCTTTTAGAGTATTTACATGGCTTTCTTGTTGGGAAATGATAAACACTCATCCTATAATTGGTACAGGTATAGGGACTTTTTATTTAACATATCCGTCATATAGAAGACCGCAAATATTTTTTATTGAAGGAATGCATAATACTGAAAGTGATCATCCAGAAAACGAATATCTTGAAATTTTTTATGATGAAGGTTTAATAGGACTAGGTATATTTTTATTGATATTAGTAACTATATTTACTATCAGTTTTAAAAATTTGGCTTATTTTAGAAGAAAAAAAATAAGTGATAATACAGTATCATATTTACAGGTAGGTTTAATTTCTGCATTAGTCGCACAGTTAGCCCATGATTGTGTATGTGTATCACTTAGATTTGTTTCTTCAGGTGTAATGCTGTGGTTGTTAATAGGATGTATTGTTGCCATTGCACTAATTTACTCATATAGAGATAAAAAAGATACACAAGAGGAGTATATATTTATTCCTGTAGCAGTAAAAAGAATTTTTCAAATAATAATATTATTAGTAAGCATATATTTGATATATATCTTTTATGGTTTTTTTCAAGCAGATGTAATACATTCCAAAGCAATACAAGTTTCAAAATCTAATAATTTTTCACAATCTATAGAATTATACAATCAAGTAATAAAAAAGAACCCTTCTTTTATTATGGCAAGATATTTTAAGGCAAACAATTATAACGATAGATGGCAAAAAGATGACCCACAAAAAGCTATTGAAGAATATAATAAAATATGGAAATTGGCACCAAATTATGTTCAATCAAAATTTTATATGGGTTTAGTTTATACAAAACTTACTATGTTTTTCAACAATTTAGCAAATAAATATGTCCAAGAAAAAAATGAACAAGCAAAACAAGAAGCTATAGCAAAAAGAGATGAAAGTTTTAAACAAGCAGTAAAGTTTTTTAACCAGTATAAAATGATAGATCCTATATTTGCACAGACATATTATCAATTAGCAAGTTTATATGTACAATCTGGTCAATTTGAGCTTGCAAAAAAAGAATATTTAGAACACATAAACTATCCTAGAAAATTGCAAGAAAAACCTCACAACTTTTATAAGGAAGATTGGACAATTAGAAGAAAACCAGAATATGCACAAACCTTCTTATATTTAGGAGGGTTAGAATTTATGATGAATAAAATTGATAATGCAGAACAAATGTTTATTGAAGCATTAAAATATGCTCCAAATAATTTAGATGGGTTAAAAAGTCTTTCAACTGTTTATATAAAAAAACAAGATAATGCTAAATATAAAGAAATTGTAAAAATATTGAAACAGTTATATCCGCAAGATGAATATGTTAAAACATTAAAAGAAAATATTTAGTCGTGTTTAGCATAAAAATATGGTTACTTTGATATATAAAAAATTGATATAAATATGTGGAGTTTCTTATGAATGTAGCAAAAAAAATTATTAAAAATCATTTAGTATCAGGGTCAGTGGAAGTTGGCAGTGAAATTGCACTAAAGATAGATCAAACATTAACTCAAGATGCTACAGGAACAATGGCATATTTACAGTTTGAAGCAATGAATGTTTTACAAGTAAAAACAGAACTGTCAGTTAGTTATGTTGACCACAATACATTGCAGTCAGGTTTTGAAAATGCTGATGACCACAAATTTTTACAAACAATAGCAGATAAATATGGAATAATTTTTTCTCCTGCAGGAAATGGAATTTGCCATCAAGTACATTTGGAAAGGTTTGGTATTCCAGGAAAAACTTTGATAGGGTCTGATTCCCATACTCCAACAGGTGGTGGAATAGGTATGCTTGCTTTTGGTGCAGGAGGTTTAGATGTAGCTTGTGCAATGGCTGGGCAACCTTTTTATATAACAATGCCAAAAATTGTTAAAGTAAATTTATTAGGTAAATTAAGAGATTGGGTAAGTGCAAAAGACATAATTCTTGAACTTTTAAGATTAGAATCTGTTAAAGGTGGTAGAGGCAAAATATATGAATTTACAGGAGAAGGAGTAAAAACTTTGTCTGTTCCAGAAAGAGCAACAATTACAAATATGGGTACAGAACTTGGTGCAACAACAACAATATTTCCTTCAGATGAAATCACAAAAGATTTCTTAAAAAGACAAAATAGAGAAAAAGATTGGCTAGAGATTGTGGCAGATAAAGATGCAACCTATGATGGAGAAATAACAATAGATTTGTCTACATTAGAGCCGTTAATAGCAATGCCACATATGCCAGACAATGTAAAAAAAGTTAAAGAACTAAAAGGTATGCCTGTGGATCAAGTTTGTATTGGTTCTTGTACAAATTCATCTTATACAGATATGATGTTAGTTGCAGAAGTTTTAAAAGATAAAAAAATAAATAAAAATGTAAGCATGACAATATCACCTGGTTCCAGACAAGTTTTTTCAATGCTTGCAAGTTCGGGAAAACTTTTTGATATAATAAATGCAGGTGCAAGAGTTTTAGAGTGTGCTTGTGGTCCGTGTATTGGTATGGGGCAAGCTCCAAAAACAAAAGCCATCACTCTTAGAACTTTTAATAGAAATTTTGAAGGTAGAAGCGGAACAAAAGATGCTCAAGTTTATTTATGTTCACCTGAAGTTGCAGTTGCTACAGCATTAACGGGTGAAATTACAGATCCTACGAGTTTGTTTGGTATAAAACCAAAAATAGAATTACCCGAACATTTTTATATAAATGATGATCTTTTTCAAAAACCATCAAAAGAATGTGAAGTTGTTAGAGGACCAAACATAAAACCTTTACCAAAATTTGAGCCACTACAAGAATCTATTTTGGCGGATATTGTTTTAAAAGTAGGAGATAATATTTCTACAGATCATATTTTACCAGCAGGGGCAAAGATACTTCCTTTAAGATCAAATCTTCCTGCAATATCAGAATATACTTTTGGTGCAATAGACAAAAATTTTGTTGCAAGGGCGAAGTCTGTAAAAAATGGAATTATAGTTGGTGCAGAAAATTATGGGCAAGGATCTTCAAGAGAACATGCTGCTCTTGCTCCAAGATATTTAGGTATAAAATTTGTAATTGCAAAATCTTTTGCAAGGATTCATTTAGCAAATTTAATTAATTTTGGAATAATTCCTTTAACATTTGATAATCCTTGTGATTATGAGTTAATAAAACTTGCAGATAAAATAGAATTTAAAGATGTAAAAAATGTTATTAAAAATAATAAAAATTTAGTAATAAAAATTAATGACAGACCTATAAAGTTGAACTATTGCTTTACAGATAGACAAAAAGAAATATTATTTGCAGGTGGTTTATTAAATTGGATAAAAGAGGCAAAATAGTATGGATGAACAAGAAATAAAACAATTGATTTCTAAAAAAGTTTCTATAGCAAAAATTGCATCTACACAATTGGGATTAATGGATTTTAGGCAAAGAAATGCAATTTTGTTGTCTATAGCAAATGCACTAGAAAAAAATATTAGTGAAATTCAGTTTCATAACGATATAGATGTAGAAACTGCAAAAAAATCATGTTTAGAGCAAGCATTAATTGACAGATTAACACTTACTACAAAAAGAATAGAAGATATGATACATTCTGTTAGGAGTATAGTCAACCAAAAAGATTCAATAGGTGAAATAATAGAGTCAAGGCAAGTTGATGGTATAGATATACAAAAAGTTAGAGTTCCTATAGGTACAGTAGCTATGATATATGAGTCAAGACCTAATGTTACAGTAGATGCTGCAGCATTATGTATAAAGTCAGGAAATGCTGTTATTTTAAGAGGTGGAAGTGAATCAATAAATTCAAATAAAATACTTGCAAAACTTATATCTTCTGCGGGAGAAACTGCGGGTATGCCAATAGGTGCAATTACTTTTATTGATATAGTTGATAGATTAGCAGTTTCAGAGTTAATAAAACATGATGATTTAATAGATTTGTTAATTCCTAGAGGAAGTGGAAAAATGATAGAGTTTATAAAGCAACATTCCACAATCCCTATACTTTCCCATGGCAGTGGATTATGTCATACATATATAGATAAATCTGCAAATATTGATATGGCAATAAAAGTTGCTATAAATGCAAAATGTCAAAGACCGGGAGTATGTAATGCTACAGAAACATTACTAGTTCATAGGGATATAGCAAAGGCTATTTTGCCAAAATTATGTAAAGAATATTTTAAAAATAAAACAGAAGTTAGAGGATGCACAATTACAAAAGGTATAGTTAGTGAAGTTAAAGAAGCCACAGAACAAGATTGGCAAACAGAATATCATGACAACATAATATCAATAAGAGTTGTTAATTCTTTAGATGATGCAATAAATCATATAAATAGATATGGTTCAAAACATTCAGAATCTATAATTACAGATGATAAAGTAAGAGCAGAAAAATTTTTAAAAGAAGTAGATGCCGCAGCAGTTTTTCATAATGTTTCTACAAGATTGCACGATGGCGGAGTTTTTGGATTGGGAGCAGAGATTGGAATATCTACGGGTAAATTACATGCTAGAGGAGCAATGGGTGCAAGAGAATTGACTACAACAAAATTTATTGTTAGAGGTAATGGCAATATAAGAAAATAATTCTATAGGGGGGAAAATGGAAGAACAAGATTTAGATAAACTAGAAGCTGATATAAAAGAAGAAAGTTCTTTAATAGAAAAGCTTATTGATGAAATTGGCAATGTTATTGTAGGACAAAAATATGTTATAGAAAGAATGTTAGTTGGTTTACTTGGCAATGGACACATATTGCTTGAAGGTTTGCCAGGCCTTGCAAAAACTTTAGCAGTTAATTCTTTGGCAAATGCTATTCAGGCAGATTTTAAAAGAGTTCAGTTTACTCCAGATTTGCTTCCTGCAGATTTAATTGGTACTTTAATATATAATCCACAAAATGGTATTTTTACTGTAAAAAAAGGTCCTGTTTTTACAAATATAATTTTGGCTGATGAGATTAACAGAGCTCCAGCAAAAGTGCAAAGTGCTTTGCTTGAAGCTATGGCAGAAAGACAAGTAACAATAAGTGATACAACTTATCAATTACCTACACCGTTTTTGGTTATGGCAACACAAAATCCCATTGAACAGGAGGGGACATATCCATTACCTGAAGCTCAATTAGATAGATTTATGCTGAAATTAAATGTAGGGTATCCCACTTTAAAAGATGAAAAAATAATATTAGAAAGAATGACAAAAGGTGTTAAACTTAAAACAAAACCTGTTTTAACATTGGATAATATAACAAAATCAAAAGAATTAGTTAATAATATATATGTTGACAATAAAGTGGAAGATTATATTGTTGACATTATATTTGCTACAAGACAACCTGAAAATTATGGTTTAGAAAAGCTAAAAACATTGATAGCTGTTGGCTGTTCTCCAAGAGCAACAATTAATTTAACTCTTGCTGCAAAAGCCTATGCTTTTTTACAAGGGAGAAGTTTTGTTATTCCTGAAGATATAAAAATCATAGCTCCTGATGTTTTAAGGCATAGAATAATATTGAGTTATGAAGCAGAAGCAGAATCTTTAAAAACAGATAATATAATAAAGAAAGTATTTGAAACAATTCCAATACCATAATCTAAAGGAACTATATGGATTTTAGAGATATTATAAAAAAAACTATTAGACAAATTGAAATTCGCTCAAATCGTTTAGTTAGTGAAGGACTTGGTGGAAAATATCAAAGTGCATTTAAGGGACAAGGAAT
>CAMVLN010000064.1 GCA_947168325.1 uncultured Elusimicrobia bacterium
TTCTTCTTTAAAAATAATTGCAAAACAAATTCAAAATCATTACAATTTTGTTAGACTTCATAGAAATATTAAATCCGACAATAGATTATTTTCTCATATTGAATTTTTTATATTTCAAAAACGAACAAATGTCTTTAACTCTAACATATGCATATTATAAAATTTTATGAAAACATATTTACTAAAAATAATTAAAATTTAGAAATATAATATTATATAATTCTAAAATCTTTGATGCATAGTAAATTCTACTATTTGCTTTTCATATTTGCGGTTAGAAATATTAGAATCTCGTTTTGTATAGCCAAATGTAATTGTGGGACTAAATCCATAAATGTCTATTTTATTATTCGATAAAGATATTGAATAGTGTTGTGTAAAATCTTGTTCGGCAAGTTCTGTATAAGTATTATTTTTTACGGTCCATCTATTACCATCATAATTTAACCAATTAAAAGATGGCTCTAAATAAACACTAAAACCCCATAGCAATTGTGAACCAAATCCTACTGCTGTAGAATACCTCCAAGTTGCATAAATATCATTATTGGCTGTTGTTCGTTCAATGCCACCACTTAATACAATATATTTTGTTGTATCTAAATAATATATTGTTCTAATATTAGTTAAATAAGTTTGTCCATCCATCCAATTTCCATATTCATCATATATATTATCTGTGATTTTTAAAAGAAAATTAGCCGACATTTTACGAGTAAAATCATAATTTAAATTTAATTTTCCACCATATTGTTTGTTATAATCTTTCCATCCATACCAGCGGTATGAATAAATTGAAGCTAACCACACATCGCCATTTTTCCATACATAACGGGGACCAGTACTTGCAGATAAAAACAAATCATCGTAATCGTGTTTATCGTAAATATTTGTATATATATTGGCTTCATTTTTTAAATACCAATTATTATTTAGTTTAAATTCATAATTACCACCTAAAGTTAAGTTATATCCAACGGCTGTCACGGGATCTGGTAATTGCCTATAAAATGTTCCCCATGGTGTAATAATTCGTTCTTCTCCACCAGTAGCTTGATTTATATTGTTATCCGGTGCGGCACCAAAGTTAAACCAAATATTCCAATTTTTATTCTGCCGTGCTACATATCTATAATAAAGCATTCGTTTTTTTATTTCGTTTGGAATATCTTTCCCTGCAAGTGCCAACCGTAAATGATAGTCAGCCCGGTACCATTGTTTTTTATACATATAACATAGAGCTAGTTCATAGCGAATTTTTTCTAAATCCGGTTTTTGGTCTAATATTTTTCTATAGATTTTGATAGCTTTATCAATATTGCCTTTTCGTTGTTCTATTTGGGCAATTAGATACCACCTTTCAATTTCAATAGAAGTTTGCCCAGTTTGTGGAAGTTGTGTTAAAATTTTTAAGGCACTGTCATATTTACCAATAGCAATTAAATTTCCAGCTACTTGCACTGCCTCTAATTCAGATAAAGTTATTTGCCTAACATGAGAATTGGCCAATATTGCTATTGGCCAATTTATTATCAATAATAAAAAGATAATTATTTTTTTCAATTTTATTGTTTTTTCATACCATAAGCTGCCTGAACTTCCCATTCACGATTAACTTTGCCCGCATCACTTCCTTCACCTATATCTTGTTTGGTGAAATAACGAGCAGTACCAGCAGCTTCAACTGGAGTATTTACACCATAATATCCCGGTGTAAAGTCTCCTTCTCTATCTGTTACTTTATCGTCATTATCATTAATACGATATCGTTGGTCACTTGGTGTTCCTGAAAAGTCAACAGAAATATTTCCATCTTTATTATTTTTTATAATTGTCACATCATAAAATGTATCTGCACTATCACTCTTGGTATTAAATGGCATAAATAATGTTTGCTTACCATTAGCATCAATACTCATAGTTGCCGCTGATGTGGTATATGCCTTTACCATATCATGTCCTGCATTATCAGAATATGCATCCATAATACCGTCATTATTTGTATCTCGGTCAAACGGTACATCCCAATAACTCAAATATGAAGATTTATCTATACCACCTTGCTTACTTTCTATAGATACATATACTCTACCAAGGGCTTTACCTTTATATGTAGTGTTATTTTCTGGGGTTAATGTATCTACCATATTTGTTCCAGAAATAGCATACCCACCCGCAAACAATTGATAATCTTCTTTATCTAACAATGCATTAAATTCTTCTTCATTATGTTTTTTATCTAAATCATCACCTCTATTCAATGTTCCGTGTCTTGCAGCATTTATGTCTTCATCTGTGGTTAAATTTTTATTTTTTGACCTATATACTGGATTAAAATATCCAAAATCACAATATTGTAAACCTACATTCTTACCATATGTCTTAAATACCATTCTTTCATCTATTCTGTTCCAATGTCCACCAGACAAACTATTTTCTGTTGCCAAAGTATTTAAATCAGATATTGTTTGACCATTATCTACTACACGAAACTGTGCCCTATCATCTCCATCTTTCACATATTCAAATATTTTACCAGCAAATGCAGTTGTATCTGTGGTATCCCTAACTGTACGATTACCTTCTACACCCCCTACTACCATTTTTACAGCATCTATTTCCCCCGTATTTTCGTTTAACTCTAAGTTGATATAAGAATGTCCTGGTTTATCTAAATTTTGAGCAGTGAATAATTTAACATCATCTAATCTATATGATACATATGTAACTCCTCCATTATCAATTGATTTAGCACGAACAATTGATATCGGCTCATTGCTATTGGATGCAACAACAACTTCTGATGGCATACTTGTTATCTCTTTATTACTTTCTGAAACTGCCGCTGTTACAGCTGGGCGAGGAGCAACTGCATCCGCTTGGGGGTCAATCGCCGGACCGCCATGACTTGAAGAGCCTCCACCACATGCAGATAAAACCATCAAAAAAAACAATCCACTAGTTACTTTCTTCATTTTTTTCTCCTTTTATTTTTTAGCAAACTTGCACATATTTACTATATTTTTCAAAATTTCGCTATTTTTCATAATGTTTAGTTTTTATTCTTTTTGTTTGTATTGCTTTTTTTCTTTTCAAACAAAAACCTTATTGCTTATATCTATATCAAAGTATATCAAAAAAAAAAAAATATATATATATAATAAAATGATAAATAGATAAAATATAAAATACAAAATGTAATAAGAAAAATATTAAGGTATTATTTATGTATTATAACTTTAAGCATGATGATATATCATGATAATATATAGTACATATAATGATTGTATAAGTATAAGTTTGACATATTTTCCATCATTATGTATACTGATTGTTTGATTAAATTTTAATAGAATGAGTGGTGTGCCATTCGTATATATTTTCAATTTTTTATGTTTTTTGTTGAGGTTTGGAAGTTATGAAAAAGCTAATATTTATTATGTTTTTTATATTGTTAAGATGTTCATTTTTATTCGCAGATGACGATATATTTAGAATAAAAGATGTGATTTTTGACGGGCTTCAAAATGTAAAACTTAAAACTGTTCGTTCTGAAATTCAAATGAAAAAAGGTAAAGTTTATGCTACCACAATAGCAAGGGAAGATTTGAGAACAATTTTAGGTTTAGGTTATTTTGATAATGCAGAGTTATCTGTTGATAAAGATAATAAAATAGTTAAATTTAAAGTAACAGAAAAACCTTATATAAGAAATATATTTTTTAAAGGAAACAAACAATTTTCTTCAGGAAAATTGAAAGGTGAAATTACCATTAAAGAAAAGAGCTTTTATAATTTTATAGATTTAGAAGAGTCTAAGAGAAAAATTCTTACATTGTATAAAAACAAAGGATATTCAGATTGTAAGATGGAAGTTTATCCTACAAAAGACTATGACACGAACATGATGACAATAACTTTTCTTTTAACTGAAAATAATAAAATGTTGATAAACGACTTATATATTGAGGGAATAAAAAGTTTTAAGAATAAAAAAATAAAAAAATTAGCAAAAACTAAAAAAAAGAAAGTTTTTAAAGAAGAAACATTAAAAATGGATATTAGTTCCATTATAAAGTTTTATAGAAATAATGGTTTTATGGATTGTTCTTTAGATGAACCAAAAATTACTTATAATGAAGAAAGAACAAAAATGAACATAACTCTAAATGTTAATGAAGGGACAAGATATAAAATTGGTCGAAATAATCTTGATGGAAATCCTTTTATATCTTCAAAAAATTTGTTGAAGCTTTCTTCTATTAAGAAAGATGAAATATTTAATCAAGATAAAATTCTTGAATTAATAAATAAGATTTATGAAAATTATTCAAATAGAGGATATTTACACTCTTCTATTGTTCCAAATTTTTTAAAAAACAATGAAACAACTGTAAAAGATAAGTTAAGTCCTCAAAAAAGTGATAAAGAATTTATTTTAGAAAAAGACATATATGACATTAGTATTCAATTAGCTGATAAGATTAATACAAAATTAGTAAATAAATATGTAAATAAATTAAAAAATAAATTGGAATATGTTAATAATAATGGAATCAATAAAATAGGCCTAGTTTGTAAGATTTCAAACAAAAAAAATAAAAATGGAGACTATATAATTCTAATCGAAGAAGACTCTTACCTTACTTTAAAGAATGATAAAACATCAATTAAAAAAGATGAAAAACAAAATGTACTAGGTAAAATAGAAATTGTTAATAAAAGTATAAGTAAAAAAGATTATTTAGCAAATAGACAGATAAAAAAATTAGAAAAAAAAAAAATTAAATTAGAAAAAAAATTAAAAAAAATAGATAAAAAATTAAGCAATATATACGAAAAAATTAAAGAAAAACAAGAGGAAGCACAGAATATTCAAAGTAGTATACAACAAATACAAGATAATGTTGCAGACAAAAAAGATTATGTCCTTGCGGATAAACAAATAAAGAAGCTAGAAAAAAATAAAATTAAATTAGAAAAAATTTTATCTAAAGAACAAAAAAAACGAAAGAATATTGTTGAAAAAGAAAAGGAAAAAGTAAAAAGACATGAGCAAAAATTAGCAAAACAAAATGATAAAATACAACAAAAAATTGATAACATCAATATAAAGCTAAAAGATAAGGAACGGTTTAAGCTTACAAATAAACAGATAAAAAAATTAGAGAGTAATATAATAGTTTTAGAAAACAAATTGGCAAACAATCAAAAAGAAAAAAATGCAGAAAACATTGTAGATATTTCCTTTAATATTCAAGAAAATAATATAGTTTATGTTGGGAATATTTACATAGATGGACTAGTTAAGACTAAAGATAATACAATAAGAAGAGAAATTTTACTTAAAAATGGAGATGTTTTTGCTTCTGGTAAAGTAAGAAGGAGTATGGAAAAAATTTATAATTTAGGCTTTATTGATGGAGCAGAACCTAATATCTCTCAAACAGGTAATCCTGATATTATGAATTTAGCATTTAGTATTACTGAAGGTAAACCTGGAATGATTACAGCTGGGGCGGGTTATTCTTCTGTAGATAAATTTGTAGGTTCTATACAGTTACAACACATGAATTTGTTTGGCAAAGCTCAAAAGTTAAATTTATTGTGGGAGTTTGGAGCCCGGAGGCAAAATTATGAAATAGACTGGACAGAACCATGGTTTTTGAATAAACCTATGAGTTTAGGATTATCTTTATTTAATATAGAAAGATTAAGAGATTATCACAACACAAGTGATGCCTACAGAGAAGGTAGAACTGGTGGTTCTGTATCAATAAGTCCTAGATTAGATGATAAAATTTCGTTGTTATTTGGATATACTTATGAACATGTTAGACTTTTTGATATACAAGATAACGATCTTTCAGAAGAAATTTTAGCCGATCCTGATTTAGCAAAAGATAGAACTTCAAGTATAAAAGCTCATATAGTTTACGATACAAGAGATTATATTTTCGATGCATCAAGAGGTGCAAGATACTCTTATGGTATAAATTTAGCAGGTGGACCTTTTGGGGGAAATGTAAACTATGTTAGAAATTCTCTCAAAGCAACTTGGTTTTTCCCTACTTTTTGGAAATTTGTTTTATCTTTTAATATAAATACTGGGTGGATAGAAAGTTATGGCAATTCTAATGATGTTCCTTTATATGAGAAATATTATGTTGGTGGAGCAGATACAATAAGAGGATATAAATATAGAACAGAAGTTGGTCCTTACAACGGTGGTAAAGTAATGACCGTAGCGAATGTTGAATATAAATTTCCTATAGTTCAAGAAAACAAAAAAACGATTTTGCAGGGTGCTTTTTTCTATGATATAGGTGGAACATGGAAAGATGTAAATCATATTAATTTCTGTTTTGGAACAGATAACGAATTAACAAATTCATATTATTTAAAATCAGGTGTAGGTTTTGGTATAAGATTTGCAACTCCTGTATTTCCTTTAAGACTTGATTGGGGATATGGTTTAAATCATAAAAGAGGTGAAGATTTACAACAATTCTATTTTACAATAGGAAATGCTTTCTAAAGAATAAAGGAGTTATAAAATGAAACTAACTTTAAAAGAAATTGCTAATATAGTTAACGGCAAATTATTTTTGCAAAGCGAATCTAATGATAATTTTCTTGTTAATGGAATAAACACTTTAGAAACCGCTAAAGAAGATGAGATAACATTTTTAGGAAATGATAAATATTTACATTTTTTAAAAGATACAAAAGCATTAGCGATTTTGGTCTCAAAGGAAATAGATATCAGTAAATACAAAAATAAAAATTTTATAGT
Organism: uncultured Elusimicrobia bacterium; assembly: GCA_947168325.1. Classification (GTDB taxonomy): domain Bacteria; phylum Elusimicrobiota; class Endomicrobiia; order Endomicrobiales; family Endomicrobiaceae; genus Ruminimicrobiellum. Next base: position 6,797 of record CAMVLN010000064.1, read on the forward strand.
TGTTGACAATCCTCAACTTGCTTGCAGTAAGTTTCTGGACATAATTTATGAAGAAAAACTCTCAAAAATTAAAGTAGGTATTAGTCCTAAAGCAACAATAGAAGAAAATGTAAAACTAGGAAAAAATATTTCTATTGGTCATAATGTAATTATTGAAGAAGGATCGAAAGTAGGTGATAATACAAAAATATTAGCAAATGTTTATATAGGTCAAAATGTTAGTATTGGTAAAAATTGTATAATATATCCTAATGTTACAATTAGAGAAGATTCAAAAATAGGAGATGACTGTATATTAAATCCTGGTGTAGTTATTGGTGGAGAAGGATTTGGTTTTGTACCTGTTGGAAACAAAATTTTAAAAAAACCTCAACTTGGATATGTTGAAATAGGAAATAATGTAGAACTTGGGGCAAATACAACAGTAGATAGAGCAACTCTATCAAATACAACAACTTATATTGGCGATAATACAAAAATAGATAATCTTGTAATGATAGCACATAATGTTCACATAGGAAAAAATTCCATAATTGTTGCCCAAGTTGGTGTTGCTGGTTCAACAAAAATTGGAGATAAAGTAACTATTGGTGGACAAGTAGGAATAGTTGGGCATATTACTATTGGAAACAATATAATGATTGGTGCAAAAAGTGGTATAATGCACGATTTAAAAGATAATCAAATTCTTGCTGGTTATCCACTACAATCGTATAGAAATCATTTAATGTCTCTTGCAATCATAAAAAAATTGCCAGAAATGTATCAACAATTAAAGAAAATATTAAAAAAATTAAATATGTAAGGAAAATGATTATGTCAAAACAAACAACTATAAAAAAAGAATTTGTGATAGAAGGAATTGGGTTACATACCGGAAATAAAAGTAAGCTTGTATTTAAACCAGCAACAAGCAATTCCGGAATACATTTTGTTAGGGTAGATTTACCTAACAAACCAGACATAAAAGCATCTTGGAATAATTTGTCAACAGATGTTGCCGTTAGAGGAACAACTTTGCAATCTGGTAATATAAAAATACACACAATAGAACATATTTTAGCTGTTTGTTATGCTTTAGGTATAGATAACTTAATCATAGAAATAAACAATAACGAGCCCCCTATACTAGATGGTAGTGCAAAGATACTTGCTGAAAAAATTATTGAAGTTGGAATAGAAGAGCTTAATGATGAAAAAGAGTTTTATGTTATAAAAGAACCTATAGCTTTTACATCAGGAAATACAAAAATTACTGCATATCCAAGTGATAAATTAGAAATAGATTGTACTATTGGTTACGATCATCCTTTTGTATCCTTTCAACAGGCAAACTTTGAAATAAACAAAAATGTTTTTATAAAGGAAATTGCTCCTGCTAGAACTTTTTGTTTTGATTATGAAATTGAAGCATTAAGGTCAAGCGGACTTATACAAGGTGGCAATTTAGATAATTCAATAGTTATTGGTCCTAATGGAATATATAATAAAGAAGCCTTAAGATTCCAAGATGAGTTTGTTAGGCATAAAATTTTGGATTTAATTGGAGATATATCTCTTGCAGGTAAACAAATAAGAGCAAAAATAGTTGCACAAAAACCTGGTCATGAAAGAAATGTTGGTTTTGTGAAGCTTTTTATCTCTAAAGCAACTATAGAAAAAGGAGATATAAAAGTAGTTGCATCTAATCAGAATGAGAAAGTTTTTGACGAAAATTCGGTAAGGTTTTTTAATAGTATAGAAATCCAAAAAATTATTCCACATAGGTATCCGATTCTTATGGTTGATAAGAAAAAAAGAGATGAGGAAGAAAAATTAAGAAAAGAAAGAG
>CAMVLN010000065.1 GCA_947168325.1 uncultured Elusimicrobia bacterium
GATGATCCAGGTTTCTCATATATCGTTATAGATAAAGAAAATACAGATTATTCAAAAATGGTATCTATTTACAAAAAAGCAAAAGAAAATTACTGTTTTTATAATACTCCAATACTTTTTTTTACTGAAGGTATTTTTCAAACAGTGTTATTTTCAAATTTTAAAAATAATCCTTTTGAATGTTATAGTATTTGTAATATAGAAGAATCTAATTTTACAAGAAAAATATATTTATCTTCTAACTATAATTTTTATTTTTAAATAAACAATAATATATTCAAAGAATTAGTGGTTTCTTCTTTATCAGAAATGACTATATATATTAATGAAACAAATATCTTGCAAAGTTTTGATGATATAAGGCAACGGTTGTATTATATGTTTATTCAAATACTACAATTTTATTTGTTTTTGAAAAATGATAAAATAACATATAGATCTTATAGTAATGTTGTTAAAGATTTTAAGAATAATAACAAAAATAGAATAAAAGATGTAGAAAAGATTTTATTTTGTTTTGAAGAAGATTGTAAGTTAGAAGATATTGAAAAAATAGCAAAAATAATTATTTTTTTAAAAAATTTGAAAAACGAGTTAATGAATTTGTATGGAAAATAAAGAAATTCTTTTAAATAATAGCATTAAAAATTTGGAAATAAAACAAAAAAAAATAGAGTTGAAATCTACACCCAGTTATGTTACAATCGGGGCACATTATGGATGCAATGCACAATGTGTATTTTGTTTAGGAGGTAGTTATCCAAGTTTTTCATTAAGAAAATATAAAGAATTTTTTGAACCTAAAATTAGTCATGTGTTAAAGAAAGCAATTAATGTTGGTTTCTGTGGCTTTGGAGAACTTCTAATACATCCAGAAATAAAAGAAATATTGGATTATTTAAATCAAACGATACCCGTTCAAGCAAAGGCCTTTACAACAAATGGAATAGCTTTAAATGAAACAATATGTCAAAAACTTACAGATGGAAGATATGATGTAATGATATCAATGCATGGAGCAAATGCAAGACTACATGAACAAATGACAAGAACAAAAAAATTTAATGATATAGTAAATAATATAAAAAGATTAGTTCAGTTAAAGAAAGAAAAAAATTCTAAATTAAGTATAAGTATGGTTTTTGTAGTTACACAACAAAATATAGATAACTTATGCGACTTTATAAAATTTTCTCAAGATTTAGGTACTGACTGTGTTTGTGCAAACTATCTTACTATGTATGAAAAAGAACATGTAGATATGTCAGTTTTTTGGCAGAAAGAAAGAACTAACGATATTTTATGTCAAGCAGAAGAATTGAAAAAAAATTTATCTTTTAGTGTAAATTTGCCATTAAAATTCCAAAAATATCAAAAAACAGAAAAAGCTAGTTGTAGAGATCCATGGGAGTTTTTTTATACGGAGGTTCAAGGTTCAGTAAATCCGTGCTGCTTAGCTGGAGATCATATAGGAAATTTAAATAATGATACATTTGAAGCAATATGGAATAGTGATGGTTACAAAATGCTTAGACAAGGAATAGTTACAGGTAATATTCACAATTGGTGTAAAAATTGTTTAAAGTATGATAAAAATAATGTAAATAAACTTATGGCACATATTACTTTTAGGTTAGAAACACAAAAAATGTTGTTAGAGTATATATTAAAAAATAATCAAAAGTATAATTTAAAGCAAGAAGATATAGGTTTTAATATATGAGTAGTTATACAAAAATAAAAAAAGAAAATTATGACTTAATTGAATTACAAAAAAGGAACAAAGAAATTGTTTTAAGAGGGTATCCATATTGGCTTACTGTAGATCCAACGAATATTTGTAATCTTGAATGTAGATTTTGCCCTACAGGGCAGAAAAGAGAAACGAGACCACAAAAAATAATGGATATGAATTTGTATGAGTCTATAATGGATAAAATTGGTAAGTATTTGATATACACAGAATTTTGTAATTGGGGTGAGCCTTTACTTAACAAAAATATAACAAAAATGATAAAAATTGCAAAAGTCTATGAAACACAAACTTTTCTTTCTACAAATTTAAATATCAATATGACAGAAGAATTTACCGAAAAGTTAGTTAAATCTGGCCTTGATAGAATGACAATTTCTATAGATGGAGCAACTCAAAAAACTTATGAGGTATACAGAAAAAATGGAAATATAGATTTAGTATTTAAAAATATTAAACTGTTAGTTCAATCAAAGAAAGAATTAAACTCGATGACTCCACATTTACATTGGCAATTTTTAGTTTTTAAACACAATGAGCATGAAATAGAGTTAGCAAGAAAAATATCAAAAACGATAGAAGTTGATGATATAGGTTTTACTGCTCCTTTTTGCGATGTTAGTTGGGCATCTAGTATAGGACAGTATAATAACTATTTAATTAAAGAAGGTATTGACAAAGAAAAAAAACAGGTTATATTTAAAAATGCCAATAAACAATTATGCAATTGGCTATGGGATGCAATAACTGTTAATGCAGATGGTTCAATATCACCTTGTTGTTCTGTTGAAGATAAAAAGGATGATTTTGAAATGTTTGATGCAAAAAAATCTTTCTTTGAAATATGGAATAGCAAAAATTATGTTCAGGCAAGAAAGTTTGTTTTAAATAGAGAAAAAGAAAATTTTACGAATATATGTACTAAATGTAATATAGGAGCAAGTAATCATAGAGATATTTCTATTGGTAAACCATCAAATTCAAACAATGCCGATATTATAGAAAAAAATTTAGTAGAACAAAATAGAGACCTTAATTTTTTAGAATACGAGCAAAAAAAAGTTATATTAAAATCTTACCCAACTTCATTGTTTATTCAAGTGGATTCTCCTTGTAATATAAACTGTTTATTCTGTTCTAGACCTAAAGTTTATCCATATTTTAATTTAGATGATTTTAAAGCAAAATATGAAGAAAAGTTATGGCCGGCATTTCAAAGAGTAGAAAGAATAAATATTACAGGATCAGGTGAACTTTTATTATTGCCAGAAGCAAAAAGAAATTTGGATTATTTTAATCAGTTTAAATATGCAGAAAAAATGTTTGCAACAAATGGTTCGTCTCTTACTCCAAAGATGATAGATTATATAATTGAAAGCGATAATAGATATTTAATACATGTTTCTATGCATTGTTGTGATCCTTTTACACATAGGAAAATGACACGAGCAAACACATATCCAATAGTTATACAAAATGTAAATTATGCAATGAAAGCTAAAAGACAATATCATAAATTAAGAATAAATTTTATATTTGTTGCTACTACTGAAAATATAGATAAACTACCAGACTATGTTAAATTTGCAGGAGAAAAAGGTGCAGATGCAGTAGTTGTATATTATAATTTAGTTTACAGATTAGAGCAAAAATATCTTTCAACATATTTTTGTAAAGATAAAACAAATCAAATGTTTGACGAAGCAGAAAAAATATCTAAAAAATATAATGTTAATTTGCAGTTGCCACAAAGATACAAACAAAAAGAGTATCCTTGCGAACAAAGATGTCAAGAAGCATGGACACAGCTTATGATAAATCCGTCGGGCGATGTTATTACATGTGATGTCGCTGGAGATTTAAGAGAAACAATACTTAATAAAAATACTTTTATGGATTTATGGAATAGTTTATACTTTGTCAAGATAAGAAAAAGATTATTAGAAGGAAATAGTGCTTGCTCTAATTTTTGTATAAGAGCAAATCAAGCTTCTATAAATAAATATAATTCTCATTTTATTACAAGAGGAAAAAATAAAGAAGAAATAGATAAGTTTATGGAAGGAGTAGAAGAAGATAACAATGTTTATATAAATAAAAAAATAGAAAACCATATTGATATAAAACAAAATGTAATAATTAATCTTTATATTATGCAAGGTTGGCAATATGTTAAAGACAATGATGCAGAAAAAATAAAAGAAATTTGTAATTTGTTGATGGAATTATATGATATAGCTAATGAAAAAGATAAAGTAAGAATCTGTGTTTTTGTGGCAAGAGTTAATATAGATTTTAGAAAACTTGAAATTGCAGAAGACTATTTATTAAAAGCAATGGTATTAGATGAAAAGAATCCAGTTTTATATAAACTTATGGCAATGGTGAAGTTTTATTTGAAAGAATATAAAAAAACTGAAAAATTATTTTTTAAGTCTCTTAGATTGGCAAAACTAATTAAAAATAATTTTGAAATTTCAGAAATATATTTTGAAATGGCTACACATTATGATATGAGATATGTTTTTTATAAACAAAGGATAACAGAACAAATACATAAACATACAATGGAAATATTATTAAAAAAATCTTTAAAATATAATTGTGGTAATAGTGCAGCACTTAATAAATTGGAAGAAATAAAAAATATAGGTAAAAATAATGAGCAAAGATTTTTATTTACAGGGAACAGATAAAAAAAAAGAGCATTTTTTGAAAAATATAGGTGTGTCTTTTGAATGGAATATTATTTACAAGTGTAATTATAGGTGTTCTTATTGTATATTTAATGGAAAATGGGAAGAGTACGGACCAAGAACAGTTTTTAAATCTGTAGATGAACTTGTACAAGTATGGAATAAAATTTATGATATGTATGGTAGATGCTCAATAGTTTTTACGGGTGGAGAACCAACAATATATCCTAATTTTTTTGAGTTTGTTTCAAAACTTTCTCAAAAACATTATCCTATAAATATTTCAAGTAATGGCTCTGGTGATTTAAAGAAAATGGTAGAACTGTGTGATAATAAAAAAGTTTCTATGTCTATAAGTTTTCATACAGAATTTGATAGTGCTAAAGATGTATTGAAAAGAGCAAAATATTTAAAAGAAAAAGGTTTTTTAGCAGAGTTTATTAATTATTGTTGTTGGCCACCTACAGTGCCAAAACTTATGGAATATGTTAAGATGTTTAAAAATGAAGGTTTTTTAATAAAAGCTATTCCTTTTTGTGGACAGTATAATGGTAAAATTTATCCAGATTCTTATACGAAAGAAGAGAAAGATATTTTAGGAATGAATGAAGTTTGGGAAAAAAATGTAAAAAGAAAAGGAACATTGTGTGCTGCAGGGCAAAAATCTGCACTAATTTTTCCTGATGGTAAAGTTGCAAGATGTGGACAAATAGGTGAGAGAATTTTAGTAGGAAATATATTTGATAACAGTTTTAAACTTTTAGATAAACCACAAGAATGTGATGTTTATATATGTCCCTGTTTAAAAGCAGTTGATGTAGAATAGTTTTTATTAAAGGATTAAAAATGAATATTGAAGAATTGAAACAAAAAATGAGAATTTTACCGAAACATCCAAGAATATGGAAACCTTATAAAATTCATTGGAATTGGGACATATCTTTTAAATGTAACTATAAATGTTCTTATTGTGAAGTTGTAAGACGAGATGAAGAATTTAATACACAAATTGCAGATACTGATAAATGGCGAGAAGTTTGGGACAGAATATTTGATAATTATTGGTGTACCCATATTAGATTTTCAGGTGGAGAACCAACAATATATCCTAATTTTTTACCATTTTTAGGAATGTTGCTCAAAAAACATACAGTAGATATAACGACAAATTTAAGTTTTGACTTAAATAAGTTTTTAGATCAAGTTAAGCCAGGTGGACTTTCTATATCAGCAAGTTTTCATCCTGAATTTACAGATTTTGAGACTTTTTTTGAAAAATTAAAATATCTTCATTTTAATGGATTTCCATCGACACTTTCTTATGTTGGGTATCCTCCGCATTTAGATAAAATTCCAGAATATAAAAAAAGATTAGAAGAATTACATATGTATTTTAAAATAATACCTTTTATAGGAATTTATAAAGGGAAAAAATATCCTGAAGCTTATGATGTAAGAGAAAGAAGATTGCTTGAAGGTTTTGCTACAGATTCAAAAGATGAACATTTAAATGATATAAATTCAAGATGGGTCAAATGGAGAGTAGAGAAAGAAGAAAATCAAGAGACAAGAAATTCAAAAATAAAGTTAGGTAAACTCTGTAGAATGGGGCAGATGTATGCAAAAATTCATCCAGACTTAACAGTTACAAGATGCTGTGCAGGTTATCATGGAAAACAATCTGGGAGTTTAGGGTGTTTATTAGATAAGAATTTCAAATTGTTAGATGAACCACAAGCATGCACTGTTGATTATGATTGTCCATGTTTTAAAGGTATGTTTGTTGGTGAAGATGAAAATAAATGGGAACCATTGTGGGAATCATTAGATCATCCTGTATATAAGATAGAATACATGAAAGAATATGCAAAATATTTAAAAGAACAAGGGAAAAATAATTATGGAAAGTATACAAAATAGAGCAAATATTCCACCTAATATGTGTTTTTTTACATGGGATATACATTATGCTTGTAATTTTAAGTGTACTTATTGTTTTTTTTGTGATAGTTGGGAAGAGCAAAAGAAAAAAAATAGATATCCTGGTTTAGAAAGATGGAAACAAATTTGGGATGATATTTATAAAAAATATGGTGGTGGGCATATACATATTTCGGGTGGAGAACCTTTTTGTTATCCTAATATTATGGAAATAACAAAACATTTAATAAAAAATTTTACTGTAGAATTTGATACAAACTTATCTTGGGATGTAGATAAATTTATGTCTGAAATTAGACCAGGAAAAGTAAAATTTGCAGCAAGTTTTCATCCACAATTTTCAAAATTTGAAGAACATTTAGTAAAAATAAAAAAATTAAAAGATGCAGGCTATGATTTTGGTATTAACTATGTTGCACATCCAACACAACTTGAAAAAATGCCTTATTATAAACAGAAAATTTCGCAGTTGCATGTGTCTTTTGATGTTATGCCTTTTAGAGGAAAATATAAAGGAAAAGAATATCCATTGAGTTATACAGAAGAAGAGAAGAGACTTATAGAGTCTGTAGATAAAAATACAGCTTCAAGAATGTTAGAGGCTTATTCTCCTAAGAAGAAAGAAGAACAAAAAAAAGAAGCAATAAAAGTAGAAGATAAAAATAATAATAAAAAGATAGAAGCAGAAAAACACAAAACAAATGATCCGACAGCACATTTTGCAAAAACAAATAAACATTATCATAAACTTTGCAGAATGGGGCAAATGTATACTAAAATCCTTTCAAATGGTGATGCATATAGGTGTTGTTTACAAAAACCGGAAGGGTTGCTTGGGAATTTGATAGACGGAACATTTAAATTTTATGAAGAACCAAAAATTTGTATTTATGATAAATGCCCATGTTGGGTAGCAATGATTACTAACGAGGAGGAAAATTGGTTATTCCATTGGAAAACTCCAAAGATTAAACAATTTTTAAGAAAATAAATGGTAGAATTTGACTGGCTTATACATTACAAGTGTAATTTTAGGTGTCCTTATTGTTTTTTTTCTAATTGTTGGAATGAAGTTGAAAAAAAGAATATTGATATTTCTTATATAAAATGGATACAAGCTTATAAGAAGATACATAATAAGTATGGTGATATAAAAATTATTATTACAGGTGGAGAGCCAACCTTATTTAAAAATTTTAAAAATTTAATAATAGAATTAAATAAGTTTGCAGATGTTTCTTTTGATACAAATCTTTCTATTAACTGTAAAGATTTAGAAGATTTAGTTAGTTCTGTTGACAATTCAAAATTATTTATTGGTGCAAGTTTTCATCCGGGATTTACCAAAATAGATGAGTTTATGAAAAAAATGTTGATATTGAAGAAATATAATATTAATTCTAGAGTTCATTTTGTTACATATCCGGTAAATTTAAGTATTATGTCTAAAGTGAAAAGAATTTGTTTAGAGCAAGATTTTAGGTTTGTTCCAATACCTTTTAGAGGACAATATAAAAATAAAATATATCCGGTTTCTTTTACACAAGAAGAAAAAAATTTAATATATGATATTACTAATGATATAAAAGATGTCGATAAAAAATGGTCAAATGTTCAAGTAGAACAAGTTGATAGTAAAAATAAATTATGTCGGGCAGGGCAAATGTATGCTAGAGTAGATTGTGAAGGGACAGTTTATCCTTGTGCTAATGATTTTAAAGAAACAGGTGGCAGAAATATTTTAGGTAATATTTTAGATAAAAATTTTGATATGAGAAAAGAACCAATGGTATGTAGTCATGATAAATGCCCTTGTGAATTTAGGTGGATTGTTAAATGAAAGATAAAATAAGATTTTCGTGGGATTTACATTGGAAATGCAATTATAGGTGTCCTTATTGTTGGTGGCATGGAAAGTGGGATGAATTTTCAAAAAGAAATGTATATCCGGGAGTTGAAAAATTAATCCAAGTTTGGAAAAGAATTTATTATTTGTATGGAGAATGTCATATAGAAATTGCAGGTGGAGAGCCATCAATATATCCAGATTTTGAAGATTTTATCTTGGAGTTATT
>CAMVLN010000066.1 GCA_947168325.1 uncultured Elusimicrobia bacterium
TTAAAGAAATCTTGATAAATGATATAAACAATTAATTAATAAATATATATTATACAAAACAGTTGATGGATAGTTTATTGAAACAGAATTTAGCTTAAATACCTAAAGAAAATTTATAAGTATTCAGATAAGTTTTGAACTAAATTTATCTAAAACATACTATGGGCAAGATTTATCACTTTAACTTTGTTTCTCTTTTTTTACAGGCTCCTTCTTTTCAAATAATTTAAAAATTTTATTTTATCTTTAATATAACTCTTTTTACCATTTTAGATTCTACAGATTCTATTTCAATTTCAATATTGTTCCAGCTAAACTTTTCATATTTGTTAGGAATATATCCGAAATATTCTAATACCCACCCATTTATTGTAGAAAAACGATTTTCTGGTATTGTAAGTTTTAGTTCATCGTTAACATCTGCAATCGATTCAGAAGCATTTATTAAATATTTACCATCTGTTAATTTTTTAATATTTTCATCTTTAATATCGTACTCGTCCCAAACTTCACCAACAATTTCTTCTAGTAAGTCTTCCATTGTTACAAGGCCTATTGTCGAGCCAAACTCGTCAACAACAATGGCCATATGTTGTTGACCTTTTTTAAATTCTAACAGAATTTGTTTTATATAAGCCGTTTCTGGAACATAGTATACTGGTCTAACTAAATATTCTATTGCTAAAACTTCACCATTTCGCCAAGCTAGTGCAATATCTTTTGCAGTAATTATTCCTATTATGTTGTCTATATCTCCTTTATATACAGGAACTCTTGAAAATTGTGTCGCTATAATTTCTTGCATCAATTTTTCTTTTGGTTGTTCAATATTTACTGCTAAAATTTCTGTTTTTGGTACCATAACTTGTGTAATTTTTGTTTTTCTAAATTCTATAATTCTATTTATGATTTTCCTTGATGTTATTGATAAAGGTGAAACTTTTTCGTTTGATAGTAGAAACCCTACTTCGTCTGGTTGCATAGTTTTTGGTTCTTGTTGTTCTTGTCGGCCAAAAACATGAAGAATAAAGTTTGATATTGAGGTTAAAAAAAAGTTAATATATTTTGTAATTGATGTAATTTTTACTACTATTGGTAAAGTTGTTATTGCAACAATATCTGCTTTATATCTACTAAAAGTTTTAGGTAACAGATTTGCAAATATTAGTGTAATAACAATTGATATTACAGGAAAAAAACCTATCCATATTGATTTATTTAAATTAAACAAATTTATAATATCTAATTCTAAAGATGTGGTTGCTACTCCTATAGCAACAACTGATAAATTCATCCATACAATCATAGTTGAAATAATTTCTTCCTGTTTTTCTTCCCAATATAAAAAATATTTATATAATTTATTATATTTTTCTTTTATTCTTCTAATACTAGAATTTGTAAGACTAGTAATAGCTGTTTCTGCTGCAGAAAAAAATGCAGCACAAACCATAAAGACTATAAAGATGATAAATTTTATTATTATTGTTACCATTTAAAATAATTGCCTTAAAAATTAAAAAATAATTTTATAATTCATCGTATTCGTCTAAAATTTCACCAACTATTTCTTCAATTATATCTTCTAAAGTTATCATACCTAAAATTTTATTTTTACTATTTTTTACAAAAGCAATATGTGTTTTTCCACCTTGCAACTCTTTTAATAATTCACTTATTTTTTTATTTGGACTAATAAAATAGGCTGGTTTTATAGATTTCTTTATTGAAGTTATTTCTTTTTCTTTCCACAACCACAATACATCGTTTATATGAACATAACCTATAATATTTTCTTTTGTATCTTTATAAACAGGAACTCTGCTTCTTGCTGTTTCAACAACCATATCTATAAATTTTTCATTATTATTATCTATATCTACAGATTCTATATTATTAATAGGTGTCATAATTTTTATTGCTATTGTTTCAGTAAAAGAAACAGACCTTTCCAACATTGTGCTAATATTTTTATCAAAAATTCCTTGTTTATCTGCTTCTGTAATTAATGTTTCTATTTCTTGCTTTGTAAGAACTGGATATTCTTCTTTATCTTTATCATTATTAAACATTAAATCTAAAATTCTCATTATAGGATATAAAAAAGGTTTTGTTATATATTCAATTTTTGATAATATAGGAACCGCAAATAAAGTAACTTTTTGAGAATTTGCTCTACTGTAAATTTTTGGAGTAATTTCACCAACTATTAACACTGTAAATGTTGCAATTATCCATGTAATAATATCTAAAAAATTTCTATTAACCATATAAAATATTGCAACTGAAAGCCAACTAAACAAAAAACTTACCATCATATCAGACACAACATTTCCTGTTAGTATAACTGTAAGCAAATAGTATGGGCTATTTAACCATCTCAATAAAGGTTCTGTTATAGATTTTTTTAATACAATAAGTTTCTTTACCCTGTATTTAGATAAACTATTTAAAGCTATTTCTGAAGCTGACCAGAAAGCAGACAACATTAAAAAAAATATCAACAAAAGCAATCCTAAGAAAATATACATTTAAATATTTTATCCTGTTTTGAAAACATTCTTTTCTTATCTTTGAAAGTATAATCTGTATATCCTTTCAAATGTAAAATAGAGTGTATTACTAAATAACATAATTCTTGTTCATAACTAAAACCAAACTTTTTTGCATTTCGTTTAGGTCTATTATCTGAAATATAAATATCCCCCATAAAAAGTTTTTTATCTACAAGAAATGATATAACATCTGTTATTCTATTAACTTTTCTATATTTCCTATTCATCTTTTTTATATCAATATCACTTATCAGTGTAAAACTTATATTATAATTTTTTATTTTTTCGTATTTTAATACAAATTTAGCTGTTTTTTTCATCAATGGAACTATTTTTTCTTCAAAACCAGTAAATATTAATTTTTTTTTGTTCATATTGCCTTCTTTTATAAAATGAAGAAAGATGTATAAAGAATTCACAAATGCTCATCTTACAATCTTCTATTTTTCTAATATTACCGTTATAGTTGACATTTAATTATTTCTACATATATTCATATGTCATTGTCATTTATATTTTAAGTTTTCTATTCTTTTCTATCTTATATACTGACTGATACCTAAAAATAGACCTAGATATTATCTTATATTTTATACTCTATCCTTGCATGATAAATGGAACATAATGTATTTGTCATACTTTCTGAAATTTCAACAAAATCTTTTAATGTTATAGGGCTATCAGAAAATTGTCCATCTGTAAATTTATTATTTATAACTTTTTCTACGGTTTCTTTTAATTTGCCTGCTGTAGTTTCTTTTAAAGTTCTTGAAATTGCTTCCACAGAATCAGCTATCATAAGTATTGCTGAAATTTTTGTTGTTGGCTTTTGCCCATCTTTATATCTAAAATCTTGTTCACGAACACTACTATCTTTTTCTAGTGCTTTGTAATAAAAATATTGTATTAAAGATGTTCCATGATGTTGATTTATTGCATCAATAATAATTTTATCTAACTTATATTGTTTTGCTAAAACAACACCATCTTTAACATGAGATGTTAGAACTAAAGCTGACATTGATGGAGATATCATATCATGTGGATTTTCAATATTTAATTGATTTTCAATAAAATATTGCGGATTTTTTAGTTTACCTATGTCATGATAATATGCACAAACTCTTGCAAGTAAACCATTTTCACCTATAGCCTGAGCTGCTTGCTCTGCAATAATTGCAGTTTGTAAACTATGACTATAAGTTCCTGGTGCTTCTAAACTTAATTTTTTTAGTAATGGATTGTTAAAGTCTGAAAGTTCTATAAGTTTAATATCAGTAGTTCTTGAAAATAAAGTTTCAAATATAGGAAGCAATGCAAGTATTATAATAACAGAAAAAGAAGCATTTATTGCAATATATATAATACTTTCTTCTGCTTCTTTTAAAGAAATTAAATTAAATAAATAAAATGTTGTTAACGGAAAAAGCATAGCAAAAAAAATATTTGTTCCAACTCCAATAAATTTTGCTCTGCTTCTAATAGCTCTAATGTTTATTATAGAAACTAAACTTCCTACTAAATTAATTAAAGAATTGACTACAACAAAATCGTCAATAAAAATAAATAATATTGACATAAAGAAAGAATATACAACACTTACTCTAACTGAAACAAGTAATGATATTAAAACTGTAAATGCAGATAAAGGAAAAACTATTTTAACATTAACATATTTGTAACAAATTTGAAACAATAACAAAGAAACTATAAATATAAATGATATTATTATAACTTTGTTATTATCTAAATTTATTTTTTTTGCTTCATATTTAAAATACAAAACAACCAATGAAAATAGTACAAATAAAAATATAAATAATCCTAACAGTTGCATATAATTTTGCACTATTTGAACTACTAGTATTATGTAACTACATACAAATGTTACAATAACAGTAACCCATGAAGGGATAATTATTTCTTTTTTAAATATGTTGCTACTTTTTAATCTAATTTTAGGTGCAACGGGAATATCACTATCAAGTTGCTTTATTAAAAACAACAGGAACTTTTTTATTTTACTTTTTAACCATTCTTTTAAAGTTTTCACTATTTTTCTTCTGTATTAATCTGTTTTTTTTGATTAATTTTTATACCTAATTCTCTCAATTGTTTGCTAGAAACTTCAGATGGAGCATTAGATAAAGGACATATTGCTTTTTGTGTTTTAGGAAAAGCTATAACTTCTCTTATAGATTCTTCTCCAACAAGCAATGCACATAATCTATCAAAACCTATTGCTAACCCTCCATGAGGAGGTGCTCCATAAGTTAAAGCATCTAGCAAGAAACCAAACTTTTCTCTTGCAGATTCTTCTGTGATATTTAAAAGACTAAAAACTTTTGATTGTATATCTGATTTATGTATTCTTATTGAACCGCCACCAAGCTCTACACCATTTAATATAACATCGTAAGCTCTAGCTTTTGCTTTACCTGCATTTTCTTGAGTAAGTTTGTCAATATCTTCTTCTTTTACCGCAGTAAATGGATGATGGTTTGCAACCCATCTTTTTTCTTCTTTGTCCCATGCAAATAATGGAAAATCTACAACCCACAAGAAATTAAATTTATTTTTATCTATCAGATTCAATTGTTTTCCCAGTTTAAGTCTCAATGCTCCAAGACCTTGAGCAACAATTTCAACTTCATCTGCTAAAAACACTACTAAATCACCATCTTTAGCTTCAAACTTATTTATAATTGTATTTATTTCATCTTTACTGAAAAATTTTACTATATTTGATTCTGCACCTGTAGCTGTTATTTTCATCCAAGCAAGACCTTTTGCACCAAACTCGCCAACAAATTTTGTAAGTCCGTCAATTTCAGATCTTGAAAATTTTGCCCCACCTGTTATACAAAGGCCTCTAACAACATTACCTTTTTCTATAACATTTTTAAAAACTCCAAAACTACAATTTGCAAGTTCTTTAGTAAAATCTTTTATTTCCATTTGAAATCTTGTATCTGGTTTATCACTGCCAAATCTTAACATAGCTTCGTCATAAGACATTCTTAAAAAAGGAGTTGTTATCTCTTTTTTCAGAACTTCTTTAAATATTTTTGATAACATATTTTCAACGATTGTCATAATATCTTGTTCATCAATAAAAGACATTTCCATATCGACTTGTGTAAACTCAAGTTGTCTATCGGCTCTTAAATCTTCATCTCTAAAACACCTAGCTATTTGATAATATTTATCAAAGCCAGCAACCATTAAAATTTGTTTAAAAATCTGTGGTGATTGTGGCAAAGCATAAAAACACCCCTGTGAAAGTCTTGCAGGAACTAAAAAATCTCTTGCACCTTCTGGAGTAGATTTTGTTAAGAAAGGGGTTTCTATTTCCAAAAAACCTTCTTTATTAAGATACTCTCTTATTGTTTGCGATATTTTATGTCTAATAATAAAATTCTTTTGAAAAGATGGTCTTCTTAAATCAAGATATCTATATTTCAATCTTATTTCTTCTGATGTTTCTTTATAATCGTCAACTTCAAGTGGCAACACAGGGCAACTATTTATTATTTCAAGTTCGTTTACAACTATTTCTATTTTACCTGTATACATATTTGGATTAACTGTTCCTTCAGGTCTATTTCTTACTAAACCTTTAACACAAAGAACATATTCGCTTCTTAACCTTTCTGCTTGAACAAATATTTCTTTTTTCTCTGGTTGAAAAACTATTTGAACAAGACCTTCTCTATCTCTTAAATCAATAAAAATAACTCCCCCATGATCTCTTCTTGAATGAACCCAACCACTTACTACAACTTCTTTACCTATAAAACTTTCATCTACTTTACCACAATAACAACTTCTTTTCATTGTACCCCTCTATATAAAATATATTTATTAACAACTATTTATTCATATTCTACTAAAAAGTATGTATTAATAACAAATTCTAGTTGCATTTGGCAAAAAAATAGGAAGATAAAACATGTTTATCTCCCTATTTATATATAGTAATCAAATTTTTATAATACTTATGCTTTCGCTTTTATTTTTTCTTCAACTACATCTATATTAACTTTTGCAATTACTTCTGGATGTAACCTGATATTTACTGATATTTTTCCAACTTCTTTTATTGGTGCAGGTAATAAAATATCATGTTTATTTATATTAAAATCTTTTTCTGCAAACAATTTTGCTAAATTTGCCGCAGTTACTGACCCAAATATCTTTCCATTTTCCCCAAGTTTAACTTTTATTGAAAATTCTGTATTCTCTATTTTTTCAGCAATAATTTTTGCATTAGTAATAATTTCTTCTCTAACTTTTTCAAGTTTGGTTTTCTCTCTTTCCCAAATTTTCATATTTTGAACTGTTGCTTCCATAACAAGTTTTTTTGGTAACAAATAGTTTCTTGCAAAACCTGCTGCAACATCTTTAACTTCTCCCTGTCTTCCTACATTTGTTATATCTGTTCTTAAAATAACTTTCATTTATATCTTCCTCCAATAGAAATTAATTTACAGAAAAAGGCAACAAAGCTAACATTCTCGCTCTTTTTATGGCTTTGCATAATTCTCTTTGATGTTTTGCACAAGTCCCTGTGATATTTCCAGAAAGAATTTTGCCACTTTCTGTAACAAAAGTTCTCAAAAGACTAACATTTTTATAATCAATTTCTATTTTATCTGCACAAAATCTACAAACCTTTTTCTTTATCATTCCACCCTTTTTAAACTTACCAGTAGACTTTGCTACAGCAGAATGTGTATTTTTTTTATCAATTGACATTTTTACTCTTCCCCCAAATTTTTAAAATGGAACATCCTCTTCATCTATAGTATCACTATCAGAAACATACTCTTGTTCATTGCCTTCAACATTGTTTATTTGTTGTTGTGGCACAGAATTTTGTCCTTCAATCCTTACTAAAAACTGAACTCTTGAAGCAACAACCTCTAATCTTGACTTTTTAGTTCCGTCAGCAGACTGCCAACTATTACTTTTCAATCTACCTTCAATATAAACGGGCATTCCTTTTTTTAGCCTATCATTACATCTGTCTGCTTGGTCTCCCCACACAATTATAGGAACATAAGTTGGATCAGAATCCCTCCATTCACCGGTAATTTGATCTTTTATTCTGCTACTAATAGCAATATCAAACCTGCAAACAGATTTTGATGTTGTTGTTCTTTTTAGTTCAGGATCTCTAGTTAATCTACCAACTAATATAACACTATTTTGTTGCGGTATCTGGTACACTTGTTGATTCTGCATTTTCTATTGCCTCTTTATGTTCTTCTTCACCAGTAGTTTCTACTGACTCTTTTTTTTCTTCAATAACTTTTTTTTGTTTCTTTATAACTTTTTTCTTTGCTTCAACTTTTATAGTTAAAAACCTAATAACATCATCGTTGACTTTAAAGAAGTTTTCTAATGAAAGTATTGTGGACCCTTTAGCCTCAAAATCAACATAAACATAAATTCCTTCACGAAATTTGTTGATGTTGTAAGCAAGTTTTTTCTTTCCTAATTGTTGAAGATTCTTAATCGTTCCGCCTGCAGTTTCAATCAAATTAGAAACTTTAGCAACTATTTCTTCTACTTTTGTAGAATCTAGTTCTGGTGAACAAATAAAAGTGCATTCGTAACTCATTGGTACTATTCTCCTTTTTGGATTTCTGCTATATAATTAACAGATTAGCTCTTTTTCACAAGAGCAAAGTTCTAAACTATCTCAGTATACATGTTTTTTTTTATTTTTACAATACCATGCAAAGGTTTGATACATATTGGACTGTTGGGAAGAGCAATGGGGTAGCATTGTTATATAAA
>CAMVLN010000067.1 GCA_947168325.1 uncultured Elusimicrobia bacterium
GGTAATAAGTTAATAGCTAAAAATTTAACAAAAGTAATAAAAAAAATAATATAATTTTGCTTATTTTTTATTTTTTAATTTATTTTGGATATTACTTATTTTTCTTTCTATTCTTTCCTTTTCTGCAATTCGTTGAGATTTTGACATTCCATAGGTAGATGTATATTTTTTTCTTACTAAAGCTAGTTTATATTCTTCTAAAGCACCTCTTAAATCTCCAATTTTTTCTTTTATTTCTCCAAGTCCAAATCTTGTTCTTCCACTATCTTCAAGTTCTACAGCTTTTTGGCAAGATTTTAAGGCATCTTTCAAATTTCCTGAACTAGCTAAAGCTCTTGCTAATCCAACATACAAATATCCTCTTTCTTCAATTGACAATGCTTTTTTAAAGTGGTTAATAGCTTCATTATGTAGACCAATATTCATTTCAGATTTGGCTATGTTAATAAAATAATCTATTTGTTTATCTATAGAGAGTGTAGATATATCTATTTCCTTAAATAAATATTTGGATGTTTTATATGCTTTTTTGTATTGATCAGTCATAATATATGCATATATTATTCCTAATAAAGAATCACATTTAAAATCTAAATTTAGTTTGTTTCTATTTTTTAATGCTATTTCAAATTCGTTAATAGCACCGTAGAAGTCACAATTTATTAGCTTAGCACTTCCAAGACAAACTCTACATTCTGGGGTATCCTTTAATTTTATAATTTCTTCAAAATTTAAAATAGCTCCTTCATAATTTTCTTTTTCTTGCTGTTTGAGTGCTAATGTCATCTTTTTTTGAATCTCTTTTTCCATATTTGAATCTTTTTCTGTTGAATTATATGATGAACATCCAAAGAAGAATAAAAATATTAAAAATATCATAAAAACTATTTTTTTAATCATTAAACAAATCCAAAATTTATTTTATCTATTAAAACAAACTTCTTTAAAGTTTGCCACTATGACAATATCAAATTTATTATATTTTTTCCATTTCTTATGTTACTTTGTTGTTTTATATGCCGTTTGAATGTTTTTTATACATCTATATATATATTAGTTTGTTACAGTTTCAAATAATTATTAGTTTCTGTTAACACTAATTGATAAAAAAGATAAAAAAAGATAATAATAGTTATAAAAAAGAACTATGTATAAATAGAAGATATATTATTGAAAAGATTAAGAAATAAGTTTTATAAGATAAGAATTTACAAATTAAATTTGTCATAAGCTTTTTTAACTAGTATTTTAATGTATAAATATATAATTTATATTTAGTAATAAAATCAAAAATTTATTGACTTTTTCACATATTTTTATTATAGTTTTTGTATTCTAATATAGAAGAGGTTTATCATTTTAGAGAAAACATATGAAAAAAGTTGATGTTATTAAGCAGATTGTTCAATATTCTGGACTTACACAAGGACAAGCATATATAGCTATAAAAGCTTTAGTAAAAGTTATTCAAGATAATTTAGTACAAGGAGAAACTGTTTCATTGTCAGGACTTGGTTCTTTTAAAACAAAGAATAGAAAACCAAGACAAGGAAGAAATCCTAAAACAGGTGTAGTTGTCCCTATTCCAGCTGGTAAAAAAATTTCTTTTAAGCCAACAACAACATTAAGAAGATTAATACAGAAATAGTACTATGATAAAATTAAAACCTTCAGATAAATTAGAGTCTTTACCACCATATTTGTTCACAAGAATACATAAATTAAAATTGGAAGCTTATGCTAAAAAATTGGATGTTATTGATTTAAGTATTGGCAATCCGGATATGCCAACACCTCGTCATATAGTAGATTGTTTATGTGATACGGTAAAACATCATACAAGAACACACGGATATCCTCAAGCAAAAGGTATGCCAAAGTTTAGAGTATCAGTTGCAAAGTGGATGGGAAGAAGGTTTGGTGTAGATTTAGATTTTAATAGTGAAATACTTGCTTTAATAGGGTCAAAAGAAGGTATTGCACATTTATGTATGGCTTATCTTAATCCAGGTGATTATGTTTTAGTTTGTGATCCTGCATATCCAGCACATTTTAATGGAGTTGTAATTGCAGGTGGTAGAGTATATTCAATGCCGTTACTTGAAGAAAATGATTATCTTCCAAACTTTTCAAAAATTCCAGTATCAATAGCAAAAAAAGCAAAAATAATGCTATTGAATTATCCGAACAATCCTACAGCAGCATTCGTAAAAGATACTAGTTTTTGGAAAGAAGCAATAAAATATTGTAAAAAGTATAACATATTATTAGTTTCAGATAATGCATATTCTGAACTTACTTTTGGTGATGCAATTTGTAATTCTATATTTGAGTTTTCTGGTGCAAAAGATTGTGCTGTGGAGTTTCATTCTTTTTCAAAAACATTTAATATGGCTGGTTGGAGAGTCGGATGGTGTTGCGGTTCTAAAAAATTGCTGTATCCACTAGAAAAATTTAAATCGTTTTTAGATTATGGTGTTCCAACATTCATACAGCTTGCAGCAGTTGTGGCTTTAAATAGTTCTCAACAGTGTGTTAGAGAACAGGCACAAATTTATGAAAGAAGAATGATAAAAATGGTTGATGGGTTAAATAAAGTAGGGTGGAAAACCAACAAAACACAAGGAACAATGTATGTTTGGACTTCTCTTCCTGAAAATCTAAAAGAGGAAGGTTCTTTGTCTGTTGCAGAAAGATTGTTAAAAGAAACAGGAGTTGCTGTTTCTCCAGGTGTTGGTTTTGGAGCAAATGGTGAAGGGTATGTTAGAATATCTTTAGTAACTCATGATAAAAGATTTCATGATGCACTATTAAGAATAAAAAAATTTACAAAGATGGGTAATATTTTATGAAAACAAATTTGAATATTGGTTTAGTTGGTTATGGAACAGTAGGTAAAGGTGTAGTAAAAATTTTGGAAAAAAATAAAGCTATAGCTTTAAGAAAATCTGGTGTAAAAATAAATATACAATCTATTTGCGATTTAAATCCAATAGACAAGCCAGAATTGTATGTTAAAAATTTTAGAGATGTAATAAACAATAAAGAAATAGACATAATTGTTGAACTTATTGGTGGATATGAACCAGCAAGGACAGTTATTACAGAAGCATTAAAAAATGGTAAACATGTAGTTACAGCTAATAAAGCCGTTTTAGCAAAATATTGGGATGAAATATTTTCTTTAGCACAAGAAAATAAAAAAATGGTTTATTTTGAAGCTTCAGTAGGTGGAGTTATTCCTGTAATTCAGGGACTAAATGAAGGACTTGCCGGCAATGAAATTAAAAGTATAAAAGGTATTTTAAACGGAACAACAAATTTTATATTGAGTAAAATGACAAATGAAGGAATATCCTATGCAGATGCATTGAAAAAAGCTCAAGTATCTGGTTTTGCAGAAGCAAATCCTACAGCAGATGTTAAAGGTCTTGATACTGCAAACAAACTTGCAATTTTGTCTTCACTTGCTTGGGGAAGCTGGATAAAAGTTGAAGATATTAGAGTTAAAGGTATAGACCAACTAGATATAGAAGATGTTAATATAACAAGAGATTTTGGTTATGTGTTTAAATTGATAGGTTCAGCAATAAAAACAGATAAAGGAATAGATTTGTGGGTTGAATCTTGTTTGATAGATCATCATCATTCTTTTGCAAATGTTTCAAACGAATACAATGCAATTATGATAAAAGGTGATGCCGCAGATGATGTTATGTTTTATGGTAAAGGTGCAGGGCAATTACCAGCAGCTTCAGCAGTAGTTTCTGATATTATAGATCTATCAAAATACATTGCTAATGGAACGGCAGGGCTTGTTCAAAATGTTGGTTACTCAAAAAATAAAGTAGTTAAATTTTTACCACATGGAGAAAGTAAGAGTGATTATTATTTAAGATTTTCTGTAGTTAATAGACCTGGAGTTTTAGCAAAAATTTCTGGAATACTTGGTGATAATGAAGTTTCAATAGCAAGTTTATATCAAGACGATAGAGATAAAGATAAAAAAGTTTCTATTATTATTACTACACATAAAACATCAAGTCAACAGATAGAAAAATCTTTAGAAGAAATAGATAAACTGCCAATAATAAAAGCTAAAACAGTTAAATATAGAATAGAAGAGTAGTTTTACAGGAGTTTAATATGGCAAGCATATTTGTAATATTTTTTTCTGTGTTTTTAGCAGAATTAGGAGATAAAACACAAATAGCAACATTATTGTTTGCTCCTAATTCCAAAGTATCTCCATTATCCATATTTTTAGCTTCTGCAGGAGCATTAGTTTTATCTTCTCTAATAGCAGTTTTAGCAGGGACACTTGCAAAAACATATTTACAACAAATTCCTTTAAAATTAATCTGTGGTATTTGTTTTATTTTGATAGGGATGTGGACTATTTATAATTATTATAAGGGGTAAATATGAAAAGAATTATATTTTTTTTAATAATGATTTCTTTTTTTAGTGGGGTTGTATATGCAGAAAAAGTTATAATGAATGATGGAAAAGAATATGTTGGAAATATTCATCATCAAACCGATAGTGTGATTTTTATTGTTCAAAAAGAAGAACTTATCAAGATAAATAAGGCAGATGTTAAAGAAATTATAGACGAAAAAGAAGAAAAGAAGAAAAAGAAAAAGAATAAAAAAATAAAAAAGAAATAGATTTTCTTTAATGTGTTGTTTAAAAAATAAATTATATAAAAAAATACGGGCTATTTTTTAGATTTGGCAGTGTGTGTATGTGGTGTTTATATTAAGTATTTAAATAAATTTAATTAAGATAATGTCTTTTATGATAATGAAAACTTTTAATACTTAATATTTTATGTATATAAATATATAATTGCTCATTTTGATAGTATTTACCAGTTTAATATATTATGGTTGTATAACAACAACAAATTCGCCTAAAATTTTCTTATTTTGCAAGTTATTTATTACTTCTGAAATAGAACCTCTAATAAATTCTTCAAACTTTTTTGTAAGTTCTCTAGCTAAAACTATATTTGCTTTTTCACCAAAAACTTCTTTGCATACTTCTAGTGTTTTTAAAATTCTATGCGGAGATTCATAAAAAATTATAGTTTTGTCTACATGTTTTGCTTGTTCTAATTCTTTTTTCATTTTTCCAGTTTTTTTTCGTAAAAAGCCTAAAAATATAAAAGAATCAGTTGCAAGCCCTGACCCAACAATCGCTGTTATTAAAGCACAAGCTCCAGGTAAAGGTACAACAGTTATATTTTTATTTAAAACTTCTTTTATAAAATTATATCCCGGGTCAGAAATTGCAGGAGTTCCACAATCAGAAACTAGTGCAATATTTTGCCCTTGTTCTAACATAGCTATGATTTGAGGAAGCCTTTTTAATTGATTTTGAGTATAAAAGCTTACTAACGGTTTTGATATTTTAAAATGAGACAGTAATTTTATTGTTTGCCTTGTGTCTTCACAAACAACAGTATCAACTTTTTGCAAAACTTTTAATGCTCTTAAAGTTATATCTTCTAAATTTCCTATTGGTGTTGGAACTACAAACAATGTAGATTTTTCCATATATTTGTTTATACCTTTTTTAGAATATATCTTATATCTACTTTTTTATATATACTTTATAATCGATATCTGGAAAAATATTATTTACATATTCTAAATTAGAAAGGAATTCTTCATTAATAGAATTATTTTTTATTTGGTTATATAAAGTTGTAAAATTATATATATGTTCTTTTGTCCTTTTTTCAGCATATTCTACCATAGTTCCTGTTGTCATTATAAAAGCCCAATCTGAAGATTGAGCTAACAACAATTCTCTTGTAGCTTGATTTAATGCTCTTAATAAAATTCCATATGCTGTCTGATTGTTTGTAGCAATTTCTATCATCCTATCAGCTGCTATGTGTAAATGTTTATATATCCAATCATTTTTAGGGTTTAGCCATACTTCATAATATCCTTTATCCCCCCAAGATGAAGGTGATGGTTGGCACACTTGATTAACAGGAAATTTATTTAAGTATTGTATAGGAGTAATAGGACTAAAAGAGGCTTTAGATTCTTGTATGTGCCTAAAAATATAATTTATGAAACTAGGTCCTTCAAACCACCAATGACCAAATAATTCTGCATCATACATAGAAACAACTATAGGTTCTTTGTGCATAATTTGTTGTAAATATTCAATTTGTTTAGTTCTATTAAAAACAAAATTTTCGGCATGTATTTTTGCTTTATTTTCTGCCAATTGCGGATTATAGGGTTGTTTATCACTTAAAGGAACTTTCCCTGTTATTTTGCAATATTTTATACCAATATTCCTTCTTACTCCATCAGAATGTAAATACGGTCTTATGTAATCGTAATCTAAATCATAAGCTAAATCTCTGTAAAACTCTCTGTAGTCAGCATCTCCTGGATACCCACATTCTGCACTCCAAACTTGTTGTGCAGTTTCTGTGTCTCTACTAAATGCTGCAATACCATTAGAACAATATATAGGTGCAAAAACTCCATATTTTGGTCTTGGAATTGCATACATTATGCCATGTGATTCCAAAAAGAAAAATCTTATACCTTCTTCTTTTAAAAATTTTTCTACTCCGTAAGTATATGCACATTCTGAAAGCCATATTCCATTTGGCTTTTTCCCAAAATGCTTTGTGTAATCTTTAACTGCAATTTTTATTTGAGCTTGTTGTGCAATTTCGCTATTCATCAATGGTAAAAAGCCATGTGTAGCACAGCAAGTAATAATTTCTATTTTACCTGCATCCTGAATATTTTTAAAACCTGTTAAAATATTCCCATGATACTTTTCCCATATTTTTCTACAAGTTTTAAAATTTTTTTCATACATTAAAGCCACTTGATGATACTGTGGTAAATTAATTGTTCTTAAAACTTCTTTTTCTGCTAATTCAATAAGTTTATTTAACTTTGCATAGTATCTTGATTGCAACAATGGATCAGCAAGCATATTAGCAAGTGTTGGTGTAATCGTCATAGTTATGGCAAAATTTATATTGTCTCTAATAAAATTTTCAAATACAGATAAAAGAGGTATATATGTTTCTGTTATAGCCTCATATAACCAATCTTCTTCTAGAAAATCTGGAAAGTTTGGATGACGAACGAAAGGCAAATGTGCATGTAATTGAAGACACCAATAACCCTTATTATACATTTATATTCCAAAATATTATTTTGTTTTTTTGCTTATTTCAAAAGTTATAGATTTTTTCATTGTTCCATCACTAGAAACAGCTTCTATTGTGTATTTATCTTCACCATTTGGCAAATAAAATCTAACAGAAAAAGACCCATCAGTAGATAATTTTATAGGCTGCCCTTTTAATGTTAAACTTGCATCTGGTTCTGTAGCACCATTTATAATAATTTCTGTATCTGCTCTTAACCAAAATTTCTTATCTTTTTGAGGTATTTGTTTTTCTTGTTGAGCAAAAAAAGACATAGATGAACTTGAAGAAATATTAGAATGCGAGCTTGGTAACGATATTGATACTATTTCTTCCCATCTTTCTCTCATAAGTTTAGCTATATCAAAAGAACTCAGTCCTATTTTATTTACACCAGAAAATTTTAATAACTTTTCAAACTCTACTTGCAATAAAGCCCACTGTTCATCCGTAATATTGGATACTCCGTATTTAGGCATAACAACTGTATTTGACCTTGCTATTAGTATAAATTCACCATCTTTTGTTAAATATCCTAAATCTGCACACCAACTTCTATTAAACTCACCTACATTTACATACCAACTACTTGAGTTTGGTGTAACAAAAACATCAAAAAATCTATTAGCTTTGTTCCCATCAAAATTTACATCAGTTATATCATAAATTCTAATAACTAATTTTGAACTAACAAGAAAATCTTTCCCATATTTTTCTTTTAGTTTATCAAAATATTGTTTTGAAATTGACTAATATGCAACAATACATATTGGGTCTCTAGGTAACATTGTTATTTTTGTGTCGCCATAATCTGTAGGCAAACCTGTTTTGTTTACTGATTTTTCTTTATTCCCAAATTTTGAACTTAAATTTTCTGATGTAAATTCTGCCATAGCAATACCTTCTTCTTTTTATTTATTGTACTTACGATAATATCGGTTTATGATGGCGACAGTGTTATTCTATAAATAAC
>CAMVLN010000068.1 GCA_947168325.1 uncultured Elusimicrobia bacterium
AAAGATATAAAAGTAATGTTAATGATATATGTTTTAATAGTAGGTTTTATATCGTATAACATTATTGGCATATATGAAGGATATAAAATCTTTTCAATATACAACATAATTCCAATAACAATATTTTTTATGTAGTAAGTAAAGTTAGTAAAATAAATAGATACATTTACAGATCTAACAGCAAAGTATCTTAATATAAAATAAATAACAAGTAAAGGCAATATATAAATAATATTGTTAAGTATTTGTTTTTTAGATATTTTTAAATTAAAACAATAAATTAATAATGGATAAATAAATATTAATAAAATAGTAGTTTCTTTAGTAAATAATGCTATTGTAAAAAACAATAAATGAATACACAAAAAGACATTTTTGTTAGTTTTTAAATAATTTATAAAACTAATTAAAGATGCCATAAAAAATATAGTTAACAAAGTATCATTTCTTGAAGGAAGCCAAACAGGAACAGAAGAACAAATAGGATGAACAGCAAATAATATAATAAGAAATTTTAAAATATTAATATTAAAATTCAGTTTTGATAAAAAAAGGAAAATAAGGTATAAAGAAAAAACAAATAATAAAATATTGGTTGTATGAAAAACTTTAAAATTGTCTTTAAAAAGAATAGCTTCTATAGCAAAAGAAATATTCAAAACAGGTCTATAGTATTGTGTATTATTTCCAAAGTAACAATCAGTTAGAAAAAATTTTGGAAAATTTTTGATATTAGATACGAAATTTATATTTTTTATTGTAAAGGTAGTGTCATCTATATTTGTTAAGCCAAAGTTAATAGATTTTCCATAAACTAAAAAAACCATAACAATAATAATTGTTAAAAAAAATAAATTACTTTTTAAAAATTTAATCATACAATATAAAACTTGAAAGTTTCTTATTATAGTAATTTGTTGGTTTATTTACTGATGTTGAAACTTTTCCAGTTATTACCATCTAAAAATTTAATTTCTTTTTATCAAAATATTTTTATATCTTTACTTATAAAAATTTTGTTATCACCTTTGTATTATATCAAGTTTTATTTGGCAAATTATAATTCAATATCTATTAAAAGTATGTAAATAGAACAATAAAACAAGCATTATATTAGGTTTTTTTTATATTATTTTTTGTCATTTGTTTATAAAATTATACAGGAAAAAGCAAAAAATAAACGAACACCAAAAATAAAAAACACCAAGAAAAACAAGAAAAAAAGCTCTTACTTTATCCGGTGTTTTTTTGAATTTTCTTCTAATATCCTGAAACTCCGAGACCAGGATTCGAACCTAGACGAAGGGATCCAAATTCCCTTGTGCTACCATTACACTATCTCGGAATTAACTTTTTATATTACGACTGAATGTTGGGAGCCTCTGCTAACTTCTTTTCATAAGCTTCCAAAACAACTTTCTCAAGCTCACTTCTAAACTCATTTGCTATAGGATGAGCAATATCTTTAAAAGTTCCATCATTCTTCTTTCTTGAAGGCATACAAACCATCAAACCCTTCTCACCCTTAACTATTCTTAAATTATGAACTACAAAAACATTATCTAATGTAATTGCTGCATAAGCTTTTAACTTTTCTTCGTCTTTAAGAAAAATTCTAACCTCTGTTATCTTCATAAAAAACCCCCACATATCTACTGTCACAAACTTACAACTGAATTTGTAACCCAAACATTCCAATCATACTTTTTCAACTCATTTGTTATATAATCTATTTTATTAACATCTTCAACTAACCCAAACACACAAGAACCAGACCCAGACATTAAACTAACACATCCTAACCTACCAAGTGTATCTTTTATTAGTTTTATTTCAGGATATATATCAAAAACAAAATCTTCAAATCTGTTAAAAAAAAGAACTCTCGCCTTTTCTACACTAAACTTACCAGTAGCTATACATTCGGTGATTGTATTAATTTTTTGTAAATTTGTCAATGGAAATTTTACTCTTGAATAAGCATAAACAGTGGAAATACTAAAGTTTGGTTTTACCAATACAAAAGTATAATTAAAATCCGTTTTTATTTTTTCTACAACATTTCCAATTTGAGATATTTTTGCAGTTCCTCCAGTTATAAAAAAAGGAACATCTGCACCTATTGTTGCTCCTAAAAATTCTAATTCTTTTATACCTGCATTTACATTCCAAATTTTATTTAAAGCCACTAATGTTGCTGCAGCATCAGATGAGCCTCCACCTAGTCCTGCACCGGTAGGAATATTCTTTGTAAGTATTATTTTTATTCCTTTATTTATGTTATATTGTTCTTTAAATTTTATTACAGCTTTATAAACAAGATTATTTTTGTCATTTGATACATTGTTATTTCCAATACAAATTAGGTCTATTTTATTTTCTTCTTTTAGCTCAAATTCTAAAATATCAAACAAAGATACAGTATGCATAATAGACTCTATATTATGATATCCATCTTGCCTTTTATTTAAAATTTCTAAAAACAAATTAATTTTTGCTGGAGCCTTTAATATCATCTCTACTTTGTCCCGATATTTTATCAAAATCTGTAGGAGTTATTATTTGTGAATTATTTAAAATTGCTTCACATTTAAAATTATAATTTTTTGCAGTAAAAAAAATTTTGGATGGAATTTTAGAAATAGTATTAAATTCTTTGTAAGAATTTACTTTAATTGTAAAAAGATTTTTCTTAGAAAATTCACTAAAAAAGCCTTTTTTTATATTTATTTTTACAACATAATTATTATTTTCATAAGTTACTATATCCCCTTTTTGAGATATATTAGAATTTAAAAGTGTATTTAAAAAATCTTTTGATATTATTTGTTTTGTAAAATCAAAAATTGGCAAAAATTCTTCTGCTATATTTTCTTTTAGTGCTTGTGGCTCAAAAAAAGCTTTATTATCTTTTATTGTTACTGTTCCCCCTTTAAATGAAAATTTTGGGGCAAAATCAAATTGCAATCCTATATCCCTTGCAAACAAGACAGATATATAAGAATTTATATTTGTAGAATTATTTTTTATTTTTAGTTTATATCCGGCTTTCAAAGAAGCTATTCTATGGAAATTTAATACTGCTCTTTGGGCATAAATCTTAAATTTCTCATTTTGTTCTATTTTAATTTTTTCCAATAATTTCATTTTATTTATTGCAGTTTTTGAGCCAATATCGCAAGCTATAGCATAAGATAAATATGCTTGAGAAAACTTCTTTAATTTAATGCTAATATCTCCTAAATGTTCATATATATCTTTATCAAAAACTCTGGGTACATTATTTACTGCCATAAGAGTATATTTTTCTGCCAACTCATAATTTTGTTTTTTATAATATAACCATCCCAAAGAATCAATATATGCAGAAACTTTTGGTTGAAGTTTAATAACTTTATTAAGCATCTTTTCTGCTTCGTCTAAATTTATATTTTTATCTGTATAAGAATAAGCTAAATAATTTAAAGATTTTACATTATTTGGTTCTATTTCTATAATTTCTTTTAAAAGTTTTTCTGTTTTTTCAAAATATCCTAATTTGTCAAAAGAAAGTGCTAGGTAAAATTTTGCATCTATAAAATATGGTCTATATAGCAAAGCCTTTTCTAACACTTTTTTTGCTTTATCATATTTTTTATAATCAATATAATTTAATCCGGACAAATATAACATTTCCGGATTTAAAGGTTCTATTTTTAAAGCTTTATTAAATTGTTGTTCTGCATACTTATATTCGTGTTTTAATGCATAATAATAACCTAACCGTGCATAGTTTGAAACTGTAGATTCTATATTTACTACATACTCAAACATCTCTATTGCTTCATCTATTTTTTCCTGTTTTTCATATATTAACCCTAACAAATAATATAGCATTACATTATCTACAAAATTTTCTTTTGCTTTTAAAATAACCTGCTCTGCTTCTAAATATTTTTTTTCTTCAAAATAACATTTCCCTAAATATAATAATACTTCAGGTTTGGCAGAAAAAAGTTTTGTATATTCTTTATACTCTTTGATAGCGAGTTTAAATTCTTTTTTACTTTCATAAATTCTTGCTCTTGCCAAAAAACCTTCTTTAGTTTCAGAATTTATTTCATTAACTTTCTTATAAGATTGCAGAGCTTCATCAAGTAGCCCAAGTTTTTCTTGAGCCAAACCAAGTTGAAAATATCCCTCTGCAGATTCTGGTTTTTGCTCTAAAAATTTTGTCCAATAATCAATAGATTCTTTGAGTTTATTATCTGAATAATAATATGATGCCAAGTATACTGTAGCAACTTCATTATTTGGGTCTAATTCCAATACTTTTTCCCAACATTTTTTTGCTAAAAGCAAATCATTTACAGATACATAAAAAGATGCCAAAAACAACTGTGTTTTTATATCATCCTTCTCTAATTCTTGAAGTTTTTTTGCTGCATCTAAAGATTTTTTTCTATTACCTTGTTGTAAATAAGCAACTGCTAAATCCTTATAAACCGTAGTAGCTTCGGTATCATAAGCTAAAGTTCTTTCAAATTCAGCAATTGCATTTTCTAATTTGCCTTTTTTTAATGCATCTAACCCTTTTAAATATGCCTTATATCCATTATAATTTGCAAATAATATATTAGCAAGAGAAAACAATAAAATAAAAACAAAAACTACTATTTTTTTCATAAATTTCACACATCTATTTTTTTCACATTTTACCATTTTATTGAATAAAAACAAAAGATATATTGTAATTTCATATTTTTGTTATATGAAAGAAGTTCATCTTTTTTAGTGTATAAAATTTTTATATAATGGTGTATATTAAATTAATAGAAGGAATTTATTATGCAACAAAATCAAAAAGTTAGTTTTGTATGGGATTCTCATTATAAATGCAATTTCAGATGTCCTTATTGTTGGTTTGATAAAGTTTGGGACGAAATGGATAAACACAATATATATCCGCCTTTTGAAAAAATGGTAGAAATTTGGGATAGAATGTATGATTTATATGGTGAATGTGATTTAATGATTACAGGTGGAGAGCCAACATTATATCCAAGATTTATAGATTTGATAGAAGTTATTTCAAAAAAGCACACAGTAAAAGTTACTTGCCAATTATCTGGAGATATGTTTACTTTTGCAAAACAATTAAATCCCAAAAGAGTAAGACTTGATATGAACTTTCATCCATTAGAATCAAAAATAGAACCTTTTATTAGAAAAGTTTTGTATCTATATAAATATGGTTTTAAAGGTGGAGTTTGTTATTTAGCATATCCACCAAACATGGATAAAATAAATTATTACGATGATATATTTAAAAGTCATGGTATTGTTATGGCTTTGGCTGCTTTTCATGGCAAATATTGTGGAAAAACATATCCTCAAGCATATACTGACAAAGAAAGAGAAATGATGAAACCTTATATGGGAGATGTTGATAGGTTAAAATATCATCTTGAAGGGCAAAAAACTAAAGGTAAATTATGCAGAGCAGGACATATCTATGCTTCAATTAAAGCTGATGGAACTGTTACTAGGTGTGGACCTTTAAGCCATAAACCTATTGGAAACATCTTTACAGATAAAAATTTTAAATTACATGACAAACCAATGCCATGCGAAGCAGAAACTTGCCCTTGTGATGAATATAAGTGGATAGTTGACGAGGAAAGATAACAATGAAAGTTGCTTTAATAAAATGTCCTTGGTGGGTTAGATATTGTCCTCCTTATATACTTGCTTATTTTTCAACATACTTAAAAAGTTTAGGTCATCAAACTTTTTGTTTTGACTTAAACAATATTTTCTATCATCAAGCAAACAAAGAAAACAAAAAATATTGGACTAACAGAGACTTTTATTCTGTTTGGGAAAATGATACTTTTACAGATACTATATTAAAAGTTTCAAATGCAAAAAAATCTATAAATGATATTTTAAATACAGGTGCAACTGTTTTTATATTTGATACACATACTCCATCTGTAAATATAAGTTATGCTATAGCACAAAAAATAAAAGAAGCAAAAAAAAATTCTATAATAATTTTTTTAGGTCATAAAGCAGCAAAAACTCAAATGGCTTATGATTTTGCAAAACAAGATTTTATAGATTATGTTTGTTATGGTGAAGCTGATACTGCATTAAAAAATCTTTTAGAAAAATTAACAGAAAATTTTGATATAAATAACTTACCAAAATGTGAAGGTTTTTTAATGAAAAAAAATAGTGAAATTGTTGATTGTGGACAAGGTAAAATAGTAAAAAATTTAGACTCTTTACCCATACCGGATTATATTGATTTCAAAGATGATATTATAAATAAAAAATATGAACAACCTAACAGATTTGACTTATTAGATTCAAGAGGTTGTATCAATGCTTGTTATTTTTGCTATGAAAGATTATTTTGGCCAAAGTATAGAACAATGTCAGCTAAAAGATTATTTGAGCAAATAAGAAGACACATCTCTGATTTTCCGCAAATAAATTATTTTTATTTTAATGGATTGTTATTAAATGGAAATTTACAAAATCTTGAAGAATTTTGCAATTTAATAATATCAAACAATATTAGAATTTCTTGGGCAGGACAAGCTGTTGTTAGAGATGATATGACACTAGAATTGCTTAAGAAAATGAAAAAAGCTGGTTGTGGTTGGGTTGGTTATGGAGTAGAATCCGGTTCACAAAAAGTTTTAAACTCCATGAATAAAAAATTTAAAATTTCAAAAGCACTAGAACTATTTAAAAATACAAAAAAAGCAGAAATTTCTTTCCAAATAAATATGATGTGTGGATTTCCAACAGAAACAGATGAAGATTTTAATGAAACATTAGACTTTTTGGTTAAAGCAAGACCTTATGTAAATTCTATTCTTCTAAGCCAATCATTCTTTACATTAGAAAAATGTACTTATGTAAGAGATAACCCTGAAAAATTTGGAATAACCAAATCAGATCATCATTTATATTGGAAATCTGTTAATAACGACTATGCTAAAAGATTTGATAGATATGAAAAAATTTGTCAGTTAGCATTGAAATTACAATATCCTGAAACTTCTGGAATAAGTGCAATAAAGCCTGATAAATGGTTTCAGTTAGGGCAATATTATTTCTATGACAAAAACTATCAAAAGGCGAAAGAATGTTATATAAATTCTTTTAATAGAGAATTTAAATCGAAAGAAATATGTAAAAAACTTGTTTTAATTGCAAAAGAGCTAAAAGATAACGACTTGGAAATTAAATACAAAAAGTTGCTTGGCAATTTTTAGCTGAACAATATTTGTAGTTAAAGATTTTTTTCATTATTAAAATTTAATATATAAACTATCATTACTCTTTGCTTATTTTATAAAAAATTAAATTGTGACATAAAAATATAAAAGTGTTTAATACAAAAGTTTGTATAAACAAAAAAGGTACTATTTCTTTCAATAGTATCTTTTTTGTTTCTTACCTTTTACTTAATTATCTTTATTATCAAAATTACTCTTGTTTCTTTATTCTTTTATTATTCCTCTGTTGTGCTTAAAAACTATATTTTACCCCTATATTTCCCTCAAAACCGGCTCTATCTCCACCTTTGCCTGTTGCTTGTAAAAAACAACTCCAGAAACTATCTTTAAAACTCTTATTTACTCCTAATCCATACTCTGCATATCCTGATATTTGCATATCGTCAAATGCTATATTGTTTGCTACCAACTTCGTCTTGTTCCCTGCATTTAATATATATCCTACTAATGCATACGGTGTCCACCCGTTTGCTAAATTCAACTTAGCTTTTACTTGTGGCTCTATCAATATATTGTTTGTGCTTTGGCTATCTATTAGTGCTCCTTGCTTTGTTGTGTATTCTTGTGTATTTATGTTCCCATACATCAATGTTAAGTTCGGCTCTATTATCCATTTTTCTCCTAAATATATATCATATCCCGCTTTGGCTCCTAATGCATACATATTCATATCAAACTTATTTGTTCCATAATCATTTTCACTTTCTGCTTTATTAAAATTTATATTTGCTGTTAATCCTAAATAATAGTTTTCTTTGATTAACATTCCTGTTGCTCCTATTACATACCCTGTTTGATTTACTTTTATAT
>CAMVLN010000069.1 GCA_947168325.1 uncultured Elusimicrobia bacterium
AGTCTTTATGTATTTAGATTCGTATTTTTTTAAATATAATAAAATTGATAATAAAAAGAAAAAAGAATATAAAGTATCTTTTCTTGCCGTAACCCATGCAACAGTTTCAACAGAAGTAGGATAAATAGCAAAAAAAATTGCAACACTATATGAAACAAAAAAATTTTTGGATAAGTTTTTTATAATAAAAAAAATAAACAAAGTATTAAACAAATGCAATAAAATATTATCAATGTGATATAAATATGGATCTAATTTACAAATTGAATATTCTATTGCGAAAGTTAAAGTAACTATTGGGTGATAAAGTTTTAAATAAATTGAAGTAAAAATATTTTTTATATTAGAAATAGATAAATTGGTAATATACGGATTTTCTTTAATCATTATAGGATCATCAAGCATAATAAAATCAGCAGAAATTGATGGGTAAAAAGCCAAAACCACAATATAAGATAACAGTATTAATGATAATATTTTATATTTTTCTAACATATTAACATTACATTTTACTTTTTTTTAACTTTATAATGCAAAAATATTGTTGATGAAAAACAGGAATTGATTTTTTTGAAATAGTTAGATAATTATTTTGCAAATAGCTTAATGCAAGAAAAACCACCGATAAGTAAAATTGTGAAAACTATTGTTAGTAAATTGAAATATTTTTCTATAAAGTACTGTATTTTTTCACCAAATATCCGTATAAGTATCGCTACTATAAAAAATCTTGTTGCCCTTCCTATTAGAGAAGCTATAGTTAATGTAAAAATAGAAATTTTACATAGCCCTGCAACTATTGTAAAAACTTTAAATGGTATTGGTGTAAAGGCAGCTGTAAATATCGCAAAAAAAGCATTTTCATTATACTTTGTACTTACAACACCAACTGCTGATTGAAGATTATATAAATCTACAATTTGGTGGCCTATAAGTTCATATAATTGATACCCTATAAAATATCCAAACAATGCACCTAAAACCGAAAATATAGAACATATTAATGCTATTTGAAACCATTTTCCTCTTTGAGCTATAACCATAGGTATAAGTAAAACATCCGGTGGAACAGGGAAAAAAGAACTCTCTGCAAAAGATATACCAGCTAAAACCCAATTTGCATATTTTGTTTTAGACCATCCTATAGTCCAGTCATAACAATTTCTAATAAATTTTATTGGGTATTCAAGTATCTTTTTCATAAACTATATTCCTTTAATAAAATATAAAAATCCCAATAAAAATGTTCCAAACAAAATTCTATACCAACCAAAAATTTTAAAATCTTTTACTGAAATATATTTTATAAACCATTTTATTACTACTATTGCCGAAATGAAAGCTGAAATAAAACCTATAGCCATTAATATTATTGAATCCATATTCAAAACTGCTGAACTTTTATATAAATCATAAAGTGTAGCAGCAAACATTATTGGTATAGCTAAAAAAAAAGAAAATTCTGTAGAAGCTTTTCTTGAAAGTCCACAGCAAACTCCACCCATAATTGTTGAAGCTGCTCTTGAGACTCCTGGAAAAAGAGCAAGAATTTGTGCAAGTCCTATTATGAGTGCAGACTTTTTTGTAATATTAAAAGCTTCTTGTATTTTAACTTTGATTTTCTTATTTTCTATATAAATTATTATGTATCCACCAATAATCAAAGCAAATGATACAGTGATAGGGTTAAATAAATAATTTTTTATCATACCATGAAAGAAAAAGCCAACTACTGATGCTGGAATAAATGCAATTATAAGATTAACTATAAAATCATAAGATTTCTTATTTTTAAATAGTGTTGCTTTTATTAAATTTACAATCTTTTCTTTATAAAGCCAAACTACTGCAAGTATTGCACCTAATTGAATAACTATTTCAAATAATGCTACAAACTCTGTATTAAATTTTATTATATTAGCACAAACAATTAAATGCCCTGTAGATGATACTGGCAAAAACTCTGTAAGCCCCTCAATGATACCTAAAAATATTGCTTTAAGAATTAAAATTAAACTTATCATTAAAAATTATCCTTTATTGAATTTGCTGAAATAATTATTCCAATAAAGTTATCTACATCATCTTTTAGTGGAGAGATATTTACCTTG
Source organism: uncultured Elusimicrobia bacterium (assembly GCA_947168325.1). Lineage (GTDB taxonomy): Bacteria > Elusimicrobiota > Endomicrobiia > Endomicrobiales > Endomicrobiaceae > Ruminimicrobiellum. The sequence continues at coordinate 2,112 of CAMVLN010000069.1, forward strand.
TATGTTTCAATATCAATATTTATAACATCTGTTGGTTTTTCTAAAATACTTGAAATGTTTTTTATTAAATTTAAATTTTTTGTTAACTCTACTATATGTAAACCAACTTCTTTTTTTTCTAAAATAATATTATTTTCATCTACACAATATATAAGTTTTGCTTTGTTATCCAATACAATAAATATTTCATCTCTAATACTAATATAAGATTTAAAAACCGTATATATTAAATGTTTTAGTGAAGAGTCATCACTATTTATTTCAGTTTTAAAATCTAAATTTAAAGCCATATTAACTATATCAGAATATATTGTTTTACTGGATGTGTCGTTCATAGACAGATATTTTTTTGTTTTGTTAAACGGATATAAAAATAAAAACTTTGATAAATAAAATATTATAAATGAAAATAAAAAGGAAATTGTAAAACCATAAGCATAAAGCTTTATTTCTAAAGACTTCATACTTTTATATACGGATTTTAAAGAAAATTTTACACACAATACAGAAGTTTCATTCAAAGGTAAAGAATACACCAATGTTTGTAAGTCAATATTTTTAATTGAAACTTTTTGTAAAGAAACAATTTCTTTATACAATGAATTATCACTAGACTTTTTGTTCCATTTTGTAGAATCATTATGAATTACAATATTTAAATCTTTATTAATAATAAAAGTTTCAATAACATTGTTTATTTTTGATATTTTTTCAACAGAATATAAAAGAGATATATCATCTGATTTTGAAAATGCAGTTTTTACTTCAGGAGCTGTTAACTCTATATTTGATATTACATTTTGTTTGACTGCTCTTACTTGATAACTTATTCTTTCTTTATAGATAACATTTACAAAAAGATATAAAATTGTTGCAGATACTAAAAAAGATAATATTGATAGTATTATTATATTCTTTTTCATATTATCAACTTATAATAATTTTAGTAACTCATTAGCAAATTCTTTTGCCACTTGTGGTCCATTACCCGTAACTATCCGACCATCAACTTCAATTGGTTTTGCCGTATAGTTTACCCCGTTTTGTATCAATATGTCTGCACCATCAGGAAATACCGTAGCTTTCTTATTTTTTAATAGTCCTGATTTTGCTAGTATTACCGGAGCTATACATATAGCACTTATAATTTTACCTTCATTATAAAATTTTTTTGCTATAGTGTGTGCAACTTCATCTTCAAAATATACACTTGCTCCACCACCACCAACAAAAAATATACCATCAAAATTTTTTACAGATATATCTTTTACTAAGATTTGGCTGTTAGCTTTAATTTTTATTTTTCCATATATCTCACCTACAACAGTACTTGCTGTAGTAACTTCAACTCCAGCTTGTTCCAATATAATTTTAGGTTCAATATATTCTTCATCTCTAAAAACTTTAGGTGCAACTACAAACACAAATTTTTTCATAACTAATCTTCTTCTATTGTTATTTTATTTATTACCACTGGTTTTACAGGATCATTAGAAAAACCTGTTTCTACTCTAGCAATTTTTTTAACTATTTCTAAATCCTTATTACTTACAACTTCACCAAATATTGTATGATGACCGTTTAACCACGGTGTATTAACTTCTGTAATAAAAAATTGTGAACCATTTGTATTCGGCCCGGCATTTGCCATAGCAAGAAGACCTGGTTTATTAAATTTTAAACCATTATTTGTTTCATCTTCAAAAGTGTATCCTGGTCCACCTGTTCCTGTTCCTAAAGGGCATCCACCCTGTATCATAAATTCTGGAATAACTCTATGAAAAGTTAACCCATCATAAAAATTCCTTTTTACTTTATTACCTGTTTTTACATCTTTAAATTCTTTTGTGCCTCTTGCTAATCCTACAAAATTTTCGACAGTTATAGGTGACTTATCAGCAAACAACTCTATTTCTATTGCCCCCATAGAAGTTTCAATAATTGCTTTCATTTTTTTCTTCCCCACTTTCCTAATATTTTCTTGCATATCAACTAATTTATTGTCATCTGTTTTTACAGCAACCATCTTATTAGATGAGCAAGCAAACATGGATATTAAACTTAAAAACAAAAAAATTATTTTCTTCACAGCGGAAATTTTACTACAAAACTAATTTTATGTCAACAAACTCTTACTATAAATTATTGTTAAAATTTTGTACAATGAAACCTATTTTATAAACATTATTACAGTAAGAGAGGAAAATTATATGATAACAATTGAAAGACTAAAAGAAGATTTACATACATATATGAAGGCAAGAGATATGATAAGTTTAAATACGGTTAGAGCAATACTTAACGAAATAAATATAAGAGAAATGAAGAATGTAAAAATTAATGAAGAAGAAATAATAAAAGTTCTTAGAAGTGAAGCAAAAAAAAGAAAAGAAGCCATTGAAACATTTGAAAAAGCAGGTAGAACAGATTTAATAGAAAAAGAAGCAAAAGAGCTCAAAATAATAGAAAGTTATCTTCCTGAAGAAATATCAGATGAAGAATTGATAGTAAAAATTAAAGAAATTATTAGCAAAAGTGAAGACAAAAGTTTTGGAAAAGTAATGAAAGTATCTATAGCAGCACTTAAAGGTGCTGCTGATGGTAAAAGAATTTCTGCAATATTAAAACAGATTCTTAAATAATTTTCAATATTAATTAAATATTAATAAACTAGCAAAAAAGAACAAAATTAAAGAAAAAAATAAAAATGATATTTAGGTTGTGTATTTAATTTTATGTAAGTGTAATAAATTAAATAAAAAGTGGATAAGTGGATAAAAATGAAAGGGTTTTTTAATGAATTTAAAAAATTTATTTCCAGAGGAAATGTAATGGATATGGCTGTAGGCATTATTATAGGGGCAGCATTTACAAAAATTGTAAATTCTTTGGTTGCTGATATTATAATGCCACCATTAGGACTCCTATTAGGAAATATTGATTTTAGCAATTGGTTTATTGTTTTAAAAAGTGGTTCACAAACAGTAGCTCCTTATGTATCAATAGAGGCTGCAAAATCTGCAGGAGCAACAACATTAAATATTGGTTTTTTTATTAACAGCATCATTTCTTTCTTAATAGTCGCTTTTGCCATTTTTTCATTGTTAAAGGTTATAAATAAATTAAAAGAAGGGGAAAAAACAGAAGTTCAAGCAGACCCTACAACAAAGGAATGTCCATATTGCTTTTCTACAATAAATATAAAAGCAACGAAATGTCCGCATTGTATTTCTGATTTAAAGTAAAAGTTTTTAATTATGTGCAGAGGTTTAACAAAAAATATTTTTATTTTTTTTCATATATTTTAATAGATTGTTTTACATTTCTTTTATCTTTTGTTGTGGCATTTATTTTTAGATTTTATATTTTTTCTAAAAATATTGTGCCATATTCTTTTGATAGGTATTTTATTCTTATATTTTGTTTAATTCCTGTATGGATATTATTTATCAACTTTTTTGTTAAGTATAAGTTGTTCTATGAAACATTATTTAATTTGCTTATAAAAATATTAAAAACAACTGTTTTATTTTTTGTATTTTTATTTGCTTTGATATTTATTGTAAAAAGTGATTTTTCTAGGTTATGTTTGCTTTTTGCATGGATAAATTTAATATTTTTTACATTTATTTTTAGATATATTTTCAAAAGAATAATTGCTTATGTAGTATATAAGTTAAATATTAGAAATAATATTTTAGTTATCGGTAAAAAAGTTAGACAATATAAAAAAATATTTAATAACAATTATATAAATAAAGTGTATTATTATCCATATTTGTTAGATACCAAAAATATAGAAAAACTAAAATTATTATCAATAAAAAAAAGTATAAAAGAAATTATTATTATTAATTATTTAATAAAAGATGAAGATTTTTTGGCTCTATGTGCTTGGGCACAAAAAAATAATATAGACATAAAAATATTACCTAATGAAGTTCAAATGACAAAAGATAAAATTGTATTAGATGATACTTTAGGTGTTCCTGTAATTTTGATAGCATGTAATCCTAATCCTACCATAAACTTTGATTATTTTATAAAAAGATTAATGGATATTGTGATATCTTTTATTTTAATAATAATTTTATCTCCTATTTTTTTAATAATTGCAATACTAATAAAATTAGAAAGCAATGGCCCTATTATATATAAACATTTTAGGCTTGGCTTTAACAAAAAACAATTTTGTTGCTATAAATTTAGAAGTATGTGTAAAGATGCAAACAAAAAAATAAAAAATTTAATTAGCAACAGTTTAAAACAAAATTCAGCATTTTTAAAATTAGAAGATGATACAAGAATAACCAAAATTGGTAAATTTATTAGGAAATATAGTTTTGATGAGCTACCACAATTGTTTAATGTATTAAAAGGAGAAATGAGTCTTGTTGGTCCTAGACCTATTGTAAACTGGGAACTAGAACAAATAAAAAAAATATATCATAATTATAGCTACGATAAAATGTTTAAGGTTCTTCCAGGAATAACAGGGCTTTGGCAAGTTTCAGGACGAAGTATGTTAAGTGATGAGAAAAGATTAGAATTAGAAATTTTTTATGTAGATAACTGGTCATTATTACTTGATATAAAAATATTGCTAAAAACTATTCTTGTTGTTATATTCCATAGAGGAGCATACTAATAAATTCTAATTGTTCAATAAAGAATATTATTTATTTGTTAGCAAAACAACGGTTTCAATATGATAAGTTTGTGGGAACATATCTACAGGGCAAACTTTTTCAACTTTATATTTATTTGATTCTATTATAATTTTTAAATCTCTAGCAAGAGTTGATGGATTACAAGAAACATAAATAATTTTATTAGGGTTTAAATATAAAATATGTTCTATTACTGAAGGAGAAAGTCCTGCTCGTGGGGGATCAATTACTATAGAATTAAAATTTTTGTCATTTTGTTTTATCCAATCTTCTACAGATTTCGCAAAAAAAGCTATATTGTTAATGTTGTTTATTTTTGCATTATTTTTTGCATTTTCAACAGAAGATTCAACTTGTTCTACCCCTACAACATGTTTTACATGATTACAAAGAGATATTCCTATCGTTCCTGTTCCACAATACATATCAAGTAAAGTGTCTTGTTTTTGTGGTTGTAGAAGTTCTATTATTGTGTTATATAAAACTTCTGTTGCTTTTGTGTTAGTTTGAAAAAAAGAAAAAGGTGACACAGAAAATTTAAAAATTTTTCCTGCAATATTTAGTTCTTCACTAATATTCTCTTTCCCATAAAGTAATGTTAAACTTTCTGCATTAACGGCATCTGAATATTTTGAGTTTTGTGTCCAGTATATACTTGAACAAAAAGAAGATAAATCTTTAACTAGTGGCTCAAAAAAAGTTTTATTAATATTTTCTTGTTTATTTGTAACAATATTTACTAATAAATCTCCAGTATTGATACCTTTTCTTACAACTAAATGTCTAAAAAATCCTTCGTGAGATTTTGTGTTGTATGCCTTTAAATTTGTTTTTATAGCAAAATCTTTTACTATAGCTTCCACTTTAACAATATCTTTACAGGCAATATAGCAAGGTGGGACAGATGAATATTTATAAAAACTACCCTTGCAATGTAATCCTAAGTTTAGTTTATCATTTTCACTGAAAAAACTAAATTCCATTTTATTTCTATAATTCCAAATGTTAGGACTTTGTTTTGCTTGAGGTATTTCAATATTTAAAAAATTTAATAACTCTTTAACAGTTTTAGTTTTAAAATCTATTTGATTAATATAATCTGTATGTTGAAAAGAACATCCTCCACATTTACCAAAAGATTGACATTTTGGAACTTTTCTTAAATGAGACTTTATAATAATATTTTCAAGTTT
>CAMVLN010000070.1 GCA_947168325.1 uncultured Elusimicrobia bacterium
TTTTATATATTCTTTTGTGTATCTTTTTTGTTTTTGTTTTTTTGGTTAGAGAGATTTCCTGTTCCATTATTTTTTTCATTTTATCCAAATATTTCACAAAATATAAACCCTTTATTTAATTTTACAGATTATATTTATACAATTATAAATTCTTTATATTATAATGTTGTACATATTTTATATCCAGTAGATTTATCGGTTGATTATATATTATCTTTTTCAAAAAAAATTTTTTTTATAACTTTACTATTTGCAATCTCGTTTGTTTTATCAATAAAATTCATAAAAGATAACTATATAAAATTTGCTATGTTGTGTGTAATTGTTATGTATTTACCAGTAAGTAATCTTGTTCCTTTGGTAAACACACTTGCAGATAGATATATGTATTATCCAATGATAGCAATATCTTTTTTGTTTGGTTTATTAGTTATAAAATTGCAAAAAGTTATTCACAGTAAAATAATAATTGTTATTTTATTATTTTTATTATTTTTAACAAATATTTTTATTTCTTATACGAGATGTAAAGTATACAGTAATCAATATTTTTTATATTCAGATGCAATGACTAAGTATTCAACAAATATAAGAGTATTATATAATATGGCAGTAGCTTATTTTGATAACAATGAATTTGAAAAATCTATAGAAATAATGAATAAACTAATAAAAATAAATCCTATATATAACAGAGATAAAGTTTGGTATATACAAGCACTCGCTTATGAAAAACTTAACGATAAAGATAATGCACTAAAATATTATCAAAAAGCTTTTCTTTTAAGCCCAGATAATAAAGATGTGGTTGAAAATTTTATAAGATATTTTGGTGATACAAAAAAATTTTTAGAATATATTTGTAAAAATACAATAAAAATAAGCAGTAGACACATACTGTCTATACAAAATATGTTGCCAAATTAGTTTTTGGAGGTGGCGGGAATTGAACCCGCATCCGAAAAAGTTTCAGTAAGATCGCTACAAGTTTAGTCTGGAAAAAATATCTCGTTTATAAAACCATTACCAGACGGAATTGTTCTATAAACCAGCTCCGTTAAAATTTCATACTAATTCGACGCAACAAGCAAATTAATACTAACCTGCTCTTGTCGGTTTATCCTAATAGCAGGTATCAAAGGTAAACCGTAGCTGACAATTAAGCAGCTATTGGCATAAATGCAGGCACAGGCATAGCTGGTCTGATCATGCTGTTAGGAACGATTTGTTTGTCGTTTCTTTTTTGATCGATTTGTAACCGAGCCATCGATCAACTCGGACTTGCTATCTATACATCTTTCTTTCCCGTCGAACCCAATTCACCCCCGTAGAACAATGCATAACTTTCTTGTTTTTTATTTCAGAAAGTTTTAATAAACAATTTATTTTATAATTAACAACATTATTTCAATAAGGTTATATTTTTTGTTTTTTCAAATCTTATTCAGATATTGTTTTAATAACTTTTTCTATTTATTTTTTACCCTTTTATTTTCAAAGAACTTCTTTATTATTGTAGCACAATCGTTTTGTAAAAGTCCACTGTAAATATTTATTTTATGATTTGTTTTAATTTTAGATATATCTAAAACACTATTACATGCACCAGTTTTTATATCGTTTGTTCCAAAATATAAATTTTTTATTCTTGCATGTATTAAAGCTCCTAAACACATCATACAAGGTTCTACTGTCACATATATTGAACAGTCAATTAATCTGTAATTGTTCAACTTCTTACAAGCTTTTTTTATAGCTACAATTTCTGCATGTGCGGTAGTATCTTTTAAAGTTATACTTTTGTTGTATCCTCTGGCAATAATTTTGTTATCTTTTACTATTACTGCTCCAATAGCAACTTCATCTTTCAAATATGCTTCTTTTGCATATTTTATTGCTTGTTGCATAAAATAAATATCTTTTTTAGTCCAAGATTTCATTTATATTATTCAATAATTTCTAAATGTTTTTGCAACATATCTTTTAAATTTTGTGGTAATCTTGTAGGTTTAAAAGAATAATCTACTAAAGGATGTTTTGTCATACCTGTAACTAGCAATTTATCTTGATATTTTATTTTATAATGAAAAACTACACTAGCACTTCTTATTTCTGAAAGGGTTGTTTCAATGGTAATCATGTCATCATAATGTGCAGGATAATGATAATTACATTAGGAAAATATAATCCTTTTTTTTCCATTTCTTTATAAGTATATCCTATTTGTCTTAATAATTCTGTTCTTCCTATTTCAAAATAAATTAAATAGTTTGCATAATAAACTACTCCCATATTGTCTGTATCAGCATAAGGTACTCTATAGTGAAATTTGTTCATTTTTTTGCTCCGAATTTTTACTTTGTGTTACTATACTACTAAAATAAAAAATTTAAAATAATTTGCTAAAAGGCAAAAACAACAACAAATAAAATTATTAACAACACTTTTTTAATTAACAGATTACTGTTATTAAGTACATAAATTAATAGCTATTGTTTTCTTTTATTACTGTTATCTTTTTTAATAAATCCAAATTGATAATATTTCATCCATTTAGGTGCATAATATTTGTTTTCTTTCCAATCCATGATTCTGGTATAGGTTAAATATCCTAATTCAGAAAATAATAGTATACATAAACAAAGTATAGAAATTTTAATAACTTTTGAAATATTTAATATTTTGTTTTTTATTTTTATATTGTATCTTTTTTTATATAAAAACATAATAAATTTTGCAATTATAAAAAATAATCCTAAGTAAGGAATATAAGTATATCTATCTGCTACTGCAAAATCCCCTATAGGTAAAATTCCACTTACAGGAAATATTGATATAGTAAAAAACAAAAAGCCATAAAAAATAACTTTCGTTTTTTTTAAAGACAAAAAAATAAAAAATATTAAAATGTATAAAATTGCTGGAGAATATAATATATAAAATGGCGGCAAAGATTCAAATTTATTATAAAAATATGGATACATACAATATAAGTTTATAGGTAAAATAAGCTTATCTAAATAAAATAAAACATTAAAATGTGCATTTATAAAATTTAAAAAATGTCTAAAAAAGTCAAAAAAATATCTGTCTCCTTCATAGTGAACATGTATTGCTACCAAAGCAAATATTAGTGTAATTATGATATAGAATAAAAATATTATTGCTTTTTTAATATTAAATTTGTTCGTATATAAATCTATAAGAAATATTACAAATGGCAATGTAATTGCCATAGACTTAGATAAACAAGATAACAAATAAAAAAATATTGAAAGATATACCCAAAATAAAAAATGTTTCTTTTCGTAAGTTTTTATGTAAGAAAATATTGATAGTAAATAAAATATAGAATACATTAAATCTTTCCTTGCACTAATCCAACAAACAACTTCGCATCTTGTTGGATGAATTGCAAAAAACATCATAATAATAAAAGATAGCCAAAAAGATTTTGATAATTGTAAAAATATCAAAAAAACTAATACTGTATTTATTAAGTGTAATATAACATTATCAAAATGAAAAATTGCCGGGCAGAAGCCGAATATTGTTTTTTCCAAACTATAAGATAATGTTACTATTGGATGATACAAACCTTCATGTGAATGTTTGAAAGTTGTTACTATATTTTTTATAGAAAAGTCTTTTAATGCTCGTTTATTTTCACTTCTTAACATAACATGATCATCTATAAATGCAAAATTTGCATTTATAGACTTCATAAACAAAAAAGTTGTTATTGTTAAAAATAAAAAAAATAAAAATATTTGGTATTTTTCTAGTGAATTCATTTTTTATAAATTTATAAAACTTAAATACTAGATATAATGATACCATATTATACTAAATATTATAAATTTATTGCTAATATTTAAAAAATGTCAAAATAAATATTTATATAGAAGGTTTTAATATAATATTAAGAGTAAGTAATAGTATTTTAATTAAAGAAAAAAATTTGATAATTTTTTAATTGATTAGCTGTTTTGTTATAATTCTATAAGACATCTGTTTATTTAATATATAAGCTCCTTTGTAGTTTCTTGTTAAAAAAAATAAAATGTTGCATTTGTATGTTTCCAATATAAAAAGTTGAAGTTGTAAAAAATATATTTAAATGTTAGAATAAAGAGTAGTAGCATAAGAGTTGATGTGGATATTAATATAAAATAAAAAAGGAGAAAAGTATTATGCCATCAAATAAACAAACAAAATGGATAATAATAGGATGTGTTGTCTTGGTGAGTGCAATACTTATAGCTTGTGGACCTATTTTGTTTATGAAATATATGAGGACTAAGTGGGAAGGAGTTAATAACTATAAAAGTTCAGCATTATTAATGAATATTTCTGGTCAGTTGGCATTATCAAAAGATAGTGTATACTATTTAAAGGGAGATAATAATTTATATTATGTGTTAGAAAATGTGGAGCAAGATTTAAGCAAAAAAGTTGGTAGTAATTGTAGTGTTTTAGGCAAAATTAGAGTTCCTAAAAACAATGAAACAATAGAAGGTAATAAAGTTAGGTTATTTGTAAGTATTAATAAAGTGGTATTTAGTGATAAGTCAATAATTTATAACAAAAAAACTGAAAAAATTTTAGATAATATTGATTTAGAAGAAAAAAATAAAAAGAAAGCTATGTTAAGAGCGGAAATAAATGCAAAACTTAAAACTAGAATAATGTTTGATGTTATAAAAGGTAAAGTTTCTTCTGTTGAAAGAATAGATAAAAATGGAAATAAGTATATTGCCTATATTTTAACTGATGACTTTAATGATGAGTATATGTTGTATAAAGAAAAAACAGATTTGTCTATTTTAGAAAACAAAGAAGTTGCATGTTTAGGAAGACAGATACTGACTCCTTATAAAAATTTTGTCGTTGTTGACGAAATAGTATTTGAAATATACGAAGTTTATAATGCTAACTATAAAAAACTAATTTAATTTTTTACAAATTTTTCACAAAATTTTTTATTAAGTTTTATATGTTTGTACTATAATATGTGTAGAAAGGGTATAAGAATATTGGTGTAAGATATGGAGGGGAGTATGAAAAAAGCTAAAGTTGTTGTTTTATCCTTTTTGTTCTTAACAACAAATTTAATTACAAGTAATGTAAATGCTTCTTTTTTACAAACTCCGAATCCTTATTCCTTTGGACCTGAGGGGCGAACCGTTTCTGATTTAAGAGATTTTGCAAAACCGAATCAGATGGTTCGTATTTTGCCAAATATGCCGGTTGCTTCTACAGATTCTGAGGGAAATAGAGTGTATTATACTCCAGATGGAAAGATGACACTTTCTGTAGCAAAAGATGGTTCTATGTCTTTTTCTCTGGGAGGAATAACTAAAAGTTTAGATTCTAATGGTGAAATAAAAAATATAACAAAGAGTTTAAAAGGTAGTGGTTTGTTGCAGGAAATAAGAAATAATAACAATGAAATAGTAGGCTATACTGCATTGAATGGTGATGGAAAAACTTCTGTTGTGTATGATAAAGATAAAAATATAACTGCTACATATCATTATACTGGTCAGGGAGCAAAGCTTGACTATGTTCAAAACGAAATGACAAAGGGAAGAACATATTACGATGAGTATGAAAGACCTAAAGTTGATGTTGATGTCGACGGATATGTTTTGAAAACATATCAATATGGAGATGTTAGTTATTTATTAGATGAAAGTGATACTACAAGAAAAACAGTTGTTACTGTTGAATCTAAAAATATGGAATATAAGGGAAACTTGTTTTCAACAAGAGAATATTCTTTTAATTTTAAGAATGTAGGAAAAGGGGAAGTATTAGCAGAATCGGTTTACTCTACCACTTATTATGATAAAGAAGGGGCTGTTGTATATACGAAAAATTCTGAAGGAGTAGAAACTTCTGTGTATATTTATAAACGAAATACTAAGGGTGATAAAGTTTTAGATTATATTTTAGATAACTTAACAAAAAATGCAACATACTTTAATGAAGATGGAACTAGGAATTGTACAAAGAACGATAAAGGTGCTATTGTTACAAAATATTATGATGATAAAAAGTACTCTGTTAATTTTAATAGAGATAATTCTTTGGAAGTAACAAAATATGATATAGATGGGAAAGAGTTATATACAACACTTAAAAATGTGTCATACAATGAAGATGGAACCATAGATAAGGTAATGGATGAGAAAGGGACTGTTTTAGAAAAATATGAATATGTTAATGACAATGAAGGTAATCAAGTTATAAAATATGTAGAAAATTTGATTGATGGTACAAAAACCTATTATGATGACCAACAAAGGCAAATTTATACAGAAAAAAATGGGGAGATAATAAAAGAATTTAATTGGAATGGTAATACTTTAATTTATACTTTTGATACAAAAACACAACTTACACAATATTACAATATGGATAAAGATTTAGTTTATGTAGCTTTTAATGAAAGAATAATATCTAAAAATATTTATAATAAGGGGCAATTGGTTGGCAAGTGGGATGCTCAAAATAATCAAGTTGTAGTGTATATTAATGAAAGAAGTTGGATTTCTGTTGTAGCAAATGAGGAGCCTACAGCTGAAATGATTAATGCTTTAATAACTCATAGAGATGCGATTAGTAACGATATTGTAAATAAATCTAGTGTCTCTTTGGATAGTTTGATTAAGCAGTATGGTTGGAAATAGATAAGAGAAGTTTTAGATATTGAGTTTTTAATATGGTTTTGTAAATAAAACTTTTAAACAAAATGGCTTGATATTTTGTATAAAATAGTTTATACTATATGTTGGGATGATATGAAAAAAAATAAGTTTGCTATCAGTTTTAGAGTTTTTAAAGAGCACGAGATAGGGTTAATGCAAAAGTTAATATCTTGTGTGATGGTTTTTTTTATCTTGATAAGTTTGATAAGTATTAGGAAGATAGAAGTTGAGGTAGGAGGTTTTGTTAAAGAGAGTGTAAGAGTGTCAGTAAAAACGGTATCTGGGCAAGTTAGTTTTATATATAGGATTTATTTAGAAAAATTTTCTAGGGTATTTGTTGGGGCGAGCGAAGGAGTATTAGTAAAGGAGCAAAGAGCTAGAGGAGAAGTAGAAAGAATAATAGCAAATGAAATAATGCTAATAGGAGCAAGATTTATAGAAGAAGAAGGTGCGAGAGGAGGCGAAAGAGGTGAGCGAACAGGAGAGGGTAATAGTTTGATGGCATCAGTAGGATACTTGATGGCAGCAGATGTATATGAGATGGAGAGAGAGATAAAAAAAGAGGGTAGAGAAGGGGATATGTTTGTAGGAAAAACAGGGGTAAGAAAGAGAGGGATAGGAATAGAGGGAGAAGTGTATTTCAAAATTGGGAGAAATAGTATAGGAACAGGAGATATTAGTAAAGATAAAGAAGGGAAGTTATTATTGGCGAAAGAACTATCTATGATAGATTTATGGGGTAATAACAAAATAACAGGAAAAGAAGAAATAATAAAAAATATAAAGGAGCTCAGTTTATTAAAAAGATAAACTGGGCTGTTTTTGTGTGCAAGATGGGAAGAAAAGAGCGAAGGAGATGAAGAAAGTGAATAAGGGGAATAGTGGCTTTAGAGGGGGAAGTTGTAGGATAGGTAAAAATGCACACAAGAGCAAGGAGAGGGAAATGAAAAAGGTAAAGGAAAAGGTAAAGTGGATATGGGAGCGAATAAAGGGGAACAAGGTAAAGGGAGATAGTTTGTTTAATAATAGGGTATTATCTAATAGAGAAGGGATATGTGGAGAAGGAATAGGAATGAAAGAATGGGTAAAAACATTAAACAGGGTAAAAGCGATAGCATTGGTGGTAGTAAACTGCTTTTTGCTGACGGCAGTATATGG
>CAMVLN010000071.1 GCA_947168325.1 uncultured Elusimicrobia bacterium
TTAAGAGATACAAAAAAAGATTTTTATAGAAAAAAAGAATTTGAGTTAGAAGAAAAATTAAAAAAGATAAATAAAGATTTACAAAAAATAGGAAAGGACTCTAAACAAGTTAAGCAAGAACTGGATTACTCTATTCAAATAATGAAAAATTTAAGTAAGTGGTATAAAGAAGGTGATTATTTTGACAAAGGTGAAATTGTTAAAGCATTGATATATAAAGCAACATTAACAAAAGATAATGAGATAATACCAACCTACAGATTACCTTTCAATATGTTTGCTTCGGCAAAAAATAAATTTGAAAATAAAGATGTCGACGAGGGTTTAGACTTCTCTGTAACGGGTGGATGACGAGATTTGAACCCGCGACCTTCGCTTCCACAGAGCGACGCTCTAACCAGCTGAGCTACATCCACCAACTATTAATAAAAATATTTTGTAGTATATGGTTCTTTTTAAACTATTAAAGCGTCTCCGACGTGAGTTGAACACGTAACCTACTGCTTAGAAGGCAGTTGCTCTATCCAATTGAGCTACGGAGACACCCTTGACAAACCAGCATTATACAAAAAGTTTATTTTGTAGTCAATAAAATGTATTGGCCATAACATATTGGACTTTTTAAGCAAGGTTAGTTTATCAAATTTTTACACAAAGCCAAAAGAGTTTTTGTAATTTTATTAAAATATATATTTTTTATTTATTTTGTATTATAAAAGCTATTATTAAAAATACTATTAAAATTATTATTGCTCCTAAACTTATCATTATCCATTTTATTGTATTAAATAATTTGTTTAGTATAATATTTGTTTGACAAAATTGTTGTTGAATAAGATTTGTAAATGCTACTAAATTTACTGTAAAATCATCTATCCAGCCAACCACAGGGATATCGGGAACTATATCTACAGGAGATAATCCATAAATCACAGCTATTGCCATTAATATCCAAGCTAAAACTTTTTTACTATCAATTTCTTTATTAATATTTTTATTTTTTTCATCAACTATCATTTTTTCCTTTAAATAAGAATATATTTATTCTATATAGTTTACATCTATATTATCATCTTCTTATTTTTTTATTTCAAAAATAAGAAGATAAATAGGTTATAATACATATTTTAGATATTTCAAGAATAAAAAATTTAAGTAATTATTTAAATATTTTAACTGTATCTACTGCTTTTATTTTACTCTACTTTTCGCTAAAAAATGTTCTTATTAGACAAAATATGGTTATTTTAAAAATAATATTTTTCAATAGATATCTAGTATTGTCAAAATTTTAAAAACAAGAAAGATGATATTTTTAAATTGAAACTTCTTGTTGTTGATGAGTTTTCATATCTTTTATGATAATTTTACCATTATCAAATTCTGTTTTACCAAACAAAATAGT
Organism: uncultured Elusimicrobia bacterium; assembly: GCA_947168325.1. Lineage (GTDB taxonomy): Bacteria > Elusimicrobiota > Endomicrobiia > Endomicrobiales > Endomicrobiaceae > Ruminimicrobiellum. The sequence goes on from CAMVLN010000071.1 coordinate 1,406, forward strand.
TTTACTAGCTTCTATTTTATCTGCAAGTTTAAATTGTAATTTCAAACTTTTATTTAAAAATGGTCCTTCTACCACTATATTATCTTGTAAATTTAATTTCTGTTTAATATTGTTTTTATTTAATATTAGATTATTTGCAAACTTAAATGCTTCATCAAAAAGTTCACTATCTGCAAGAGCTATAAATATTATATCGTTTTTAGGTAACTTATTAAAAAATCCTGCATTTTGTGCTGCCATTAAAACTCTTTCTGAACCTAGTGCAAAACCTACACTAGGAATTTGCTGTCCACCCAACTCTTTTACTAAATTGTCGTATCTACCACCTGCACAAATAGCATCTTGTGAACCAATAACTTTTGATCTAACTTCAAAAACTGTTCTTGTATAATAATCAAGCCCTCTTACTAATTTATCGTCTACAAAATAATCACAATCTACTGTTTTTAATAATGATTGAACCCGTTTGAAATGATTTTTACAATCCTCACATAAACATACTTGCATTGTAGGAATATTTTGAAATTTTTGTGAATCTATTTTACAGTCAAGTAATCTTAATGGATTTTTTTCTAATCTTCTTTTACAATCTTCACACAAATCTTGTATTGAAGAAAAATAATTCACTAATTTTTGTCTAAACATCGGTCTACAATTTTGGCAACCTAATGAATTTATGTGTATTACCACATCATTTATATTTAATGTAGATAATATTTCTTTTGCAAGTAATATAATTTCAACATCTGCATTAGGATTTGAATTTCCTAAATACTCTGCCCCCATTTGCAAAAACTCTCTGTATCTTCCAGCTTGTGGCCTTTCATATCTAAACATATCTCCACAATAAAAAAATTTTCCCATAGGCTCTTCAATATCTAATCTATGTTCAATATATGCCCTAACAAGTGATGCTGTTCCTTCAGGTCTTAATGCAAGTTTTCTACCTTTTCTATCTTCAAAAACATACATTTCTTTTTCTACAATATCTGTTGCTTCACCTATAGATCTAGTAAAAAGTGCCACATCTTCAAACATAGGAGTTTTTATTTCTTTAAAATTTCTTTTTCTAAAAACAGCTCTAGATATTTTATCTAATTCTTCCAAAGCCAATGCCATTTGACCATATATATCGTGAGTACCTCTTGGTGCTTTATACTGAGTCATTTTTTCTCCTAATCATTTATTTTCTTATCTGGTTGAATAATTCCTGCAGATATTATGTACTGTATAGCTTGCTCAACTGTATAATCACTTTCAATAATATCTTCTTTCTTTACTAACATTAAAAAACCTGTTGTTGGATTTGGTGTGGTAGGCATAAAAGTAGAAAAATACTTTTGACCGTTTATTACTTTTTCACCAGTAGAAAAAGCTACACAATAAGAATCTTTTGTAGGAAAAGGAACAAAAACCACTTTTTGAAAATTTTTTGTTGTATCATTATCATTTGCAAAAAAAGAAAATAACTTTTTTAAAGAGGAATATATACTTCCTACTAATGGCAACTTTATAAAAAAATTTTCAAAAAAATTGTACATTTTTTTACCAAACCATATATTTGTAAAAAAACCTATAAAAAAAATTATTACTAAAGTTAAACAGAAACTTGCTATTTTTGCTAACCATTCTACCCACTGAGAATCAGATGTAAAAATCTTTAAAAATGGAGCCAATATCGGCATAGAAAGACTACTAATCCATTTAAAGACAAAAAGAATTATAAAAACAGTCAGCCATACCGGAAGTATAACTAGAAGCCCGGAAATGAAAGATTTTTTTAAAATATCTTTTTTTTCTTTTTTTGAGTTATCTTCTTTTAAAGGTTGTAAATTTTTATTTACCATTTATAAATTTTTCTCCGGCTGATATTAATTTTTTTAATTTTTCATTTGTTGTGCTTTCAGCATACAATCTTACAATAGGCTCTGTTCCTGATAATCTAAAACCTATCCATGTATCTTCGTCTATTATAAATTTATATCCATCAAGTGTAACAACTTCATTAATTTTCATTCCTGCAATTTTTTCTGGAGACTTTTTTTCTAATGTTTGTTTAAAATTTTCCATTACTTCTTTTGATAATCTAAAATTTTCTCTTGCTGTTACTACAGGACCTGTTAATTTTGTAATATCTTTTAATACAGCACCTAAAGATTTTTTATTTACAGCAACTACTTCTGCCATAAGTAAACAGGCTATAATACCATCTTTTTCTGGAACATGCCCTCTTATAGTAAGCCCTCCTGATTCTTCTCCACCAATAATAAAATCATCTGGTCTTTGTGTTAAAATATCGCCAATATATTTAAACCCAACTGGGGTCTCTACAACTTCTATTGCTAGTTTTGCTGCAAGTTTATCTATTAAATGGCTTGTCATAACACTTCTTACAACAACCCCTTTCCATCCTCTTGTTTTATTTAAATGATATAATAATATAGGAATTACTTGATTGGGTGTAATAAAAGTTCCGTCTGAATCTACTATACCAAACCTATCTGCATCACCGTCCACAGAAAGACCAATTTTATAAGCTTCTTTTTTTATTATTGATTTTAACTCTTTTAAGTTTGCTTCACAAGGTTCTGGAGAATGTCCATCAAATAAAGGATCTCTTTGTTTATCTAAAACTTTTAATTTTAAACCTGCTTGTTCTAACAATGTATCTAAGTAGTCATCACCTGTTCCATGCAAAATATCAGCTACAACTTTTAAACCAGATTTTTTCAATAATTTAAAATTAACCAATTGTTTTATTCTCTTTAAATAGGCTGGCCTTGGATCATAATATTTTATTATTGCAGATTTCAAACCTTCATCTAAACTTAATCTTTTAACATCTGATATTTTTATCTGTGTACAATATTTTTCAATTTTTTGTGTCGTCTCTGGCAATGCCGGGCCACCCCATGATGGAGAAAATTTTATTCCGTTATATTCCGGTGGATTGTGACTAGCTGTAAAATTAATACCACCTGCAAGTTTATTTGCAACTATATCATAAGCTATAACTGGTGTAGGAGTATTTCTTTTACATAACAAAACTTTTATTTTATTTCCTGCTAAAACCTCTGCAGAAATGTTAGCATATTTATCTGATAAGAATCTTGTATCATAACCAATTATCACTGCTTTATCTTTTTTATAATCTTTGTCGTCATTAATAAGATAATTAGCTATTGCTTGTGTAACAATTTTAACATTATCAAAAGTAAAATCATCTGCTATTATTCCTCTCCAACCTGATGTTCCAAATTTAATCATTTCTTTCTCCTATAAAAATATAATCGGCAACTTGAAGCTGTAGCTAATAGTTTAAAGCTAATAAAGAAAAACTTTTAATACTGTATAGTCTAATCTATAATTTAAATTATACACTTACACAAAATTCTATAATTTTTCAATTCTAAAATTTTCGTAAACAAAAAACAAATCGAAGTTTAATAATTACTTCAATTCTACACTATATTTCATAAATCATATCATAAATCATATATTAAAATTCAGCAAACTTATCTTTTATAGAGAGAAACAAACTATCTTAAACATAAACTTAATATTTAATTAAGCCAAAAATTTGTTTTGTAATTTTTTACATCTGCCATTCTCTAATTTTATCTGTGTAAATATCTATAAAACCTTTTGCTGTTGTTTTATCATTTGATTCAGCCCATATATGAAAATAAGCTTCATCTGGATCTGGTAGCAATAACACCCATCCATTATTTAAAAATATTTTTACTCCATCTATAAGTTCTACTTTTTTATCTTTTGTGTATTCTATAGCTTTTCTTATTGTTTGTCCTTTTTTATCCCAAGAGCATGGCACTGTTTTATGTAAAACATCAAAAGATGGAATTTTTCTTCTAATCATACTAATCGTAAATTCTGTTTGTGAAAGCATTTCTACCATGTTGCCAACCGCATACATCGCATCAAATGAATTTTGAAATTCAGGGAATATAAAACCACCGTTGCAATCAGCAACAAAAACTACACCTTTTTCTTTTGCTGCTTTCATTATATTTCTAGGACTAGTTCCTGTTCTGATTATTGCAAAACCAAATTTCTCTGCAAGCTCATCTATAGCTGATGATACTGTAACTGGAACTGCAATTGCTCCTTTTTTATATGTTGACATCACTAAATATGCCATAACGAACATTGCTATATCATTGTTCATTATTTTTCCTCTTTCATCAACCAGAAAAACTTTTTCTGCCCCATTATCAAACAAGAAACCCACTTCTGCTTTTAAGGTTATTACTATGTTTGACAATTGGTTTAAAGAATTATCAAATTCTTCTTTACTCTTAGTTATTTTTTCTGCATCTATATATGCATTTAAAGCAATAACTTCTACATTTAACTCTCCTAAAATTGTAGGAAAAACTAATGATGCTGTAGAATGTGCATAATCAACAACTATTGTCATACCTTTTCTAGAAGACTTAACTTTCTTTTGAATAGTATTCAAATAACCTGTTTTATAAAATTCATTTGCTCTGGGAGGAACAGTAATCATACCAACTTCATCCATATTTGCTTTCTTAAAATCCTCTCTAAAAAATAGTTGTTCTATAGATTTTTCTTGATTTATTGATATATCTCCACCAAACTTATCAAAAAATTTTATATCTATGAGTTTTGAATCATAAGGGGATTGTCTAATATGAATACCACCAATTTCGCCATCATTACCAATTTCATATCTTGCAACAGGTATTGGAGCATTTAACATATCACCAACATTTACACCTGCTGAAAGAATACCGGATATTATTCCTCTTTTTATCATTCTTGTTGCTCTGTGATCATCTCTAGAAATTACAACATAAGCTCCACTACCAATATAAGCTCCGTAAGCTGAACCTATCTTTGCTGCAAATTCCGGAGTTATTTCAATATTTCCTAACCCCGACACATTTCCGTAAGCATTAAATAATGCCTTATTCCATTTTTCACCCCAAATTAAACTAGAAGAAAGTATTGCACCTTTCTCTACCATTTTATGAGGCCAAATTCTTAAATTTGCTCTTATAGTTGCTTTCTCACCAATATTACACTCATCTGCAATTATAGAACCTACCTGAACTGATGCACCTTTTCCTAATGTTGTTGAATATCCAATAACAGCTTCTTTCAAACTTGCTTCTTGCCCGATATGTACATTATCCCAAATAACAGAACCCAAAACTAATGCTTTTTCCTCTATAACAACATTTGATCCAATAATAGATTTACCTATTTTTGCACCCTTTTTTATTATTGTATTGTCACCAATAATTACATTGTTATCAACTATTACACCATCTTCAATTATCGAGTTTTTACCAATAACAACAGTTTTGCCACTTATTTCCTTTTTATCGCCTAAAACATTTATTTTTATTTTTTTATCCAAAATATCATAGTGGGCAAATCTATATTCTTCGTGATTACCAATATCTTTCCAATAACCATCTGCTATATACCCAAACAAGCCCTTATCTTCTTTTAATAATTGAGGGAATAAATTTTTTGAAAAATCAATATCTTTATTTTCTGGAATATATTTAAAAATTTCCGGTTCAAGTATATAAATACCTGTATTTATCGTATCTGAAAAAACTTCTCCCCATGAAGGTTTTTCTAAAAATCTTTCAACTTTACTATTTTTATCTGTTATAACTACACCAAATTGTAGAGGATTTTCCACTCTTGTTAAAATCATTGTTGCTATTGCTTTTTTATTTTTATGAAATTCTATTGCTTTTGAAATATCAAAATCTGTTAAAACATCTCCAGATATAACTATAAATGTATCTGTAATATTTGCTTTTGCAAAGCCAACACTTCCGGCTGTTCCTAAATCACTTTCTGGTCTTAAATATTTTATTGATACTCCAAATTCTTTTCCTATTTTAAAATAATTTTTGATAATTTCCGGTTGATAATATAACATCAATGTAAGATCATTGAAATTATGTTGTTTTAACAAATCTATAATATGACATAGCATAGGCCTATTTGCAACCAATGCCATAGGTTTTGGAATACTACAAGTAATAGGTTTAAGTCTTGTGCCAAAACCGCCTGCCATAATTACAGCTTGCATTTTACACCTCTAAAAAAATATTTATTAAACAAATGAATGAAATTGATATTCTTTAGACAAAAAACATCATTCCGAATTATTACAATACAAATTACAAGACTCCGAACTGTTCTCAATAAAAATTTTAAACAACAGCCTCATCTCAGATTAAACCTGTATTTTTAATTTCTAGGAAGCAAGTTAAAAATACACCACACACTTATTATATTAATTTTAATATTTTTTTACAATAATCTGTAGGAGTTCATAACATATTGGACTTTTTGATAAAATTAGTTTATCAAATTAGCATTAATAAAATCCATAGGTGTTATATAATTCAAACCTTTATGAACTTTTTCAAAATTATACCAATATAAATA
>CAMVLN010000072.1 GCA_947168325.1 uncultured Elusimicrobia bacterium
AAGCAACAGGTACAATTTTATCACAACAAATTATAAGTATGTTAGAAGAAAAAAAATATAATTCCGTTAGAAATGAATTGTTAAAGTTTCAAGAGCAATTAGGCCCGTCAGGAGTTTATGAAAGAGTCGCAAAACGAATACTGGAGGATAAATAATGGATTATAAAAGATTGATAAAATATGCTATGCCGTATAAAATGAGATTTGTTTTGGCTATGGTTTGTATGGGAATATATTCTGCTGTTGCGGCTTTGTTGGTGTATTTATCAAAAATTATAATGGATGGAGTTTTTGTAGATAAAGATATAAAAATATTAGCCTTATTAGTTCTATGTATGCCAGTGATATATGCTATAAAAGGTCTTGCAGATTATGGTAGATGTTATTTTTTAAACTATGTAGCACAAAATGCTATTAAAGATTTAAGGCAAGATTTATGTGTTAAATTGTTATCTCTATCTCATTCTTTTTATGTGAAAAACACATCATCAAAAGTTATGTCTAGAATTACAAACGATATTAATGCTCTGCAAGAAGCATTAATAAAGGTTCCACCTACAATAATAAGAGATAGTTTAGTTATTATAGGGATGATAGGAGGATTGTTTTACTTACATTGGAGGTATGCATTCATAATAGTTGTTGTGTTGCCAGTATTAGGGTTGCCGTTGGCACAATTTGCAAGAAAATTAAAAAAAGCTTCAAAAGATAGTATGGTTCAAATTTCTGAAATTTATACATCGTTACAAGAAATATTGAGTGGTTTTTCTGTTATAAAATCTTTTTGTAAAGAAGAACATGAAGAAAAAAGATTTGCTGTTAATAATAAAGAGTATTACAATGTGCAACAAAGAATTACAAGGGTAGATGCAAGAACTACTCCTGTTATGGAATTTTTGTCTATGACTGGGGTAGCTGTTGTTTTATGGTTTGGTGGAAAAGATGTTATTGATGGGGTATGGACTTTAGGAGATTTTACAGCATTTATATTGGCTATTACACAAATGTATCAGCCAATTAAAAATTTTGCACAGTTGAATTCAACTATACAAAAAGCAGTAGCAGGATCAGAAAGAGTATTTGAAATATTAGATGAAAAAAATAGTATATATGATTTACCTAATGCAAAAGTATTAGATAGTTTTTCAAAGGATATAGTTTATAAAAATGTTAATTTCTCTTATGAAAAAGGCAAACAAATTTTAAGAGGGATAAATATTGATATTAAAAAGGGGCAAACAGTAGCTTTTGTTGGCTCATCCGGTTCAGGAAAGAGCACAATAGCAAATTTAGTTTTAAGATTTTATGATGTTGATAATGGAGAAATTTTAGTTGATGGAATAAATATAAAAGATTTAAAATTATCATCTTTAAGAGATAAAATAGGTGTTGTTTCTCAAGATGTTTTCTTGTTTAATGATACTATAAAATATAATATTTCTTATGGTAAAATGGATGCAACAGATGAAGAAATAGAAACAGTAGCAAAAGCAGCAAATGCACATAAATTTATTTCTAAAATGCCAAAAGGATATAATACTTTAATTGGTGAAAGAGGAATGAAATTGTCTGGTGGAGAAAAACAAAGAATTGCAATAGCTAGAGCAATGCTAAAAAATCCGCCAATACTTGTTTTAGATGAAGCAACATCTGCACTTGATAGCGAGTCTGAAAAATTGGTTCAAGAAGCAATAGAAACTTTAATGAAAAATAGAACAGTTATTTTAATAGCTCATAGACTTTCTACTGTGATAAATGCAGATAAAATTGTTGTTATAGATAAAGGTTGTGTTGCTGAAGTTGGCAAACATCAAGAGTTGTTAGATAAGGGTGGAATATATTCAAAATTATACAATTTAAAGTAGATGGGGAAATATTATGATTAAAAAATTTATATTTGTATTATTTTTATTTTTTGTATTTAATACTATAGCTTTTGCTAAAAAACCGCCAACGATGCCAAATTCTTATGATTCTATTGGTGTAAGTGCTAGAGGTTTTGCTATGGGGCATTGTGGTGTAGCTATGCCTGGAAGTTTAGATGGAATTTTTTATAATTCTGCAAGTCTTGGTTTTAATTATAACGAAAATGTACAAGTAGAAGCTACTTCTTTAATTATAAGGAATTCAGATTTAGAAAAAAATGACTTGTTTTATGCTAATCCAATAGATTTAGGATTTAATTCTATTGTTATAAATCAAAAACAAGGTGCTATATCTTGGAGAACATTTTCATCAAATAGTATAGAAATAAAAGATGGAAATAATTTTTATAAAAAAGATGAACATATAAAAGCAGTTACTATTTCTGCAGCATCTGTTAATGAAAAAGGAGTGTCTTTTGGTTTAAATTTATCTTATTTATATGGAACATTGGCAGAAAGTTCTATTAATAACGGAACTCCTTTTGCACAAACATCAGCAGGTAATGGCTTTACTATGGATATAGGTATGATGGCTCCTATTAGAGGAAACTTATATGCAGGTATAAATTTTGAAAATATTTGTGGTATTATGTGGTGGGAAAACTATGATTTTGATCAATTGCCTTTTGGTATAAGAGCAGGATTAGGATATATTGTTGGAACTTTTAATTTACTTATAGATTGGAACAAAAAATTCTATAGGTTTGGTAACATAGAAGCTGACAATTTATTTTCTGTTGGTATAGAACAAGCTATTGGAAGAGTTTTGATTTTAAGAGTTGGTGCACATGGAAGTTCTATTAATGAAAAAGAAAAAATAAAATATACTTATGGTGCAGGTTTAAATATTTCTATAATTTCATTATCACTAGCAAGTGAAAATTATAAATTAAATAATGAATCTATTTCACAATATAGTGTGTCGTTAAAGTTATTGATTTAGTTATCTTAAAGCAAATGATAGAAGAATTAAAGAAATTAATAAAAGAATATTTGCCAGATGCAAATTTTAAATTGATAGATAAGGCATATAATTATGCATTAAGTGCTCATTATTGTCAAAGAAGAGCAAGTGGCGAACCTTATATTAACCATTGTATAAGCACTGCAAAAATACTTACAGAATTAAAGTTAGATGAAGCAACTATATGTGCAGCATTGTTGCATGATGTTCTTGAAGATACCCTTGTTATTAGAGAAGAATTAAAAGAAGAATTTACAGAAGAAATTACAACACTTGTCGAGGGTGTAACAAAAATAAATTCGTATAAATTTAATGATAATATTACAGAACAAGCAGAAAATTGGCGCAAGATGTTATTTGCTGTGGTTAAAGATATAAGAGTGATTATTATAAAACTTGCAGATAGACTTCATAATATGAGAACAATAAAATATTTGCCCCCAGATAAACAAAAAGAAATATCAATTGAAACATTAACTTTATATACCCCTTTTGCACATAGATTAGGAATATATAAATGGAAAAGCGAACTTGAAGATTTAATATTTGAAGTTTTGGAACCTTCAAAATATCATGAAATAAAAAGTAAGTGGCAAGCAAGAGCTGAAAGTAATATAAAAAATCTTGAAATTGTAGAACAACAAATAAAAGAAAAAATAGAGCCATTAAATATTCAGTATAGAATATTAGCGAGGCCAAAAAATTTATATGGAATATATAAAAAAATGCAAAGGCAAGAAAAGCCTTTTTCTGCAATTCAAGATTTATTTGGTATGAGAATTATTACGGACACGAAAGAACATTGTTATACAATATTAAGTATAGTTCAATCAGAATTTAATATATTAGAAGGATCGTTTACAGATTATATTGCTGTTCCAAAAACTAATATGTATCAGTCTCTTCATATAACAATAAACTCTAATCAAAATGTTATTGTTGAGATACAAATAAGAACGGAAGAAATGCATAAAAGAGCAGAATATGGTATAGCAGCACATTGGAGATATAAAGAAGCTTTTAATAAAAATGGAGTAGTTAATCTAAAACATACTGATATAAATATGGAACAGCATTTAGAGTTTATAAAACATATTTTAGAGTCACAAAAAGATGTTAATGACTCTAACGAATTTTTGACAGCAATAAAAACAGAATGTAATTTTGATCAAGTATATGTTACAACACCAAAAGGCTTAGCAATAAAACTTCCTGAAGGTGCTACAGCATTAGATTTTGCTTATGCAGTTCACAGTGATATAGGTGATAAGTGTATGGGTGTAAAAGTTGATGGGAAACTTGTTTCTTTAGATTATAAACTAAAAACTGGTCAACAATGTGAAGCAATAGTTAGAAACAATATACATCCAAAAGAACATTGGTTATCAATAGCAATTACGGCTCAAGCTAAAAATAAAATAAGAAAATATTTACGAGAACATAAAAAAAACATTTGATAATATAGAAATTTTTTTGTCAGAGCAAAAAAAAACAACCCCCAAAATGAGTGGTTGTTTTTTGTTTTATGCATACTTCGTGATATCCTATTTTATATGGCTTTTTGTATTTTTCCAGAACGAATACAAGATGTGCAAACATATTCCCTTGTTTTTTTGCCATTAACTAATATTCTTAATTCTTGAAGATTAGGTCTAAATAATCTTTTAGAAGCCTTATTAGAGTGACTAACCGTATTTCCAGAAGAAGACCCTTTACCACATACATAACATTTATAAGACATTTTAAATCCTCCAAATCTAACAACACTGCCAGTATATCAAATTATCCTATATTTTTCAATATTTTTTTATTTTGATGCTTGTTCTACTGCAACTGCAACTGCAACCGATGCTCCTACCATTGGATTATTACCCATACCAATAAGTCCCATCATTTCAACATGTGCTGGAACTGATGATGACCCTGCAAATTGTGCATCGCTATGCATTCTCCCCATAGTATCTGTCATACCATAAGAAGCAGGACCTGCAGCCATATTATCCGGATGTAAAGTTCTTCCTGTTCCACCACCTGAAGCTACTGAGAAATATTTTTTATTATTTTCTATTGCCCATTTTTTATATGTTCCTGCAACAGGATGTTGGAATCTTGTCGGATTGGTAGAATTTCCTGTAATAGAAACATCTACACCTTCATGTATCATTATTGCCACACCTTCACTAACATCATCTGCTCCATAACATTTAACTTTTGCTTTATCTCCATTTGAGAACGATTTTTCTGATACTATTTTTAATTTGCCAGTATAGTAATCATATTCTGTTTCAACAGCCGTAAAACCATTAATTCTTGAAATTATATAAGCGGCATCTTTTCCCAATCCATTAAGTATAACTCTTAACTGTTCTTTTCTTACTTTATTAGCTGTTCTTGCTATACCAATAGCACCTTCTGCTGCTGCAAAAGATTCGTGCCCTGCTAAAAAACAGAAACATTTTGTTTCTTCTCTAAGCAACATTGCTGCCAAATTTCCATGTCCCAAACCTACTGCTCTTTGATCTGCAACTGAACCAGGAATACAAAATGCTTGAAGCCCAATACCTATTAATTCAGCTGCTTTTGAAGCCGTTTTTGCACATTCTTTTATAGCTATCGCTGCACCAAGTGTATATGCCCAAACTGCATTTTCAAATGCTATTTGTTGAACTCCTTTAACTATTGCTTCTACATCTATGCCTTTTGAAGAACAAATTACTCTTGCATCTTCTAAATCTTTTATGTCATATTTTTTCATACAAGTATTTATCTTGTCTATTCTTCTTTCGTACCCTTCAAATGTAACCATGTGTTTACCTCATTATTAAAAATTTTAAAATTACTATGCAATTTCAATTTATAAACTGACAGATAAAGTTATTATTTTATAATTATAAGCTTTCTATCTTTTCGTTATCTTATGTTTTTTGCTTTATAAAAAACTTTAAACTCTTTAATCATTCAATCTCAATTCTACTTTTAAATCTTATAAGAATATCAACCGTTGTTTCTGATAATTGTATTCAATCATATAGATTGTTTACTATTATTCAGACTATTCATGTCTTGGATTAATCTTTTTAACAGCTTCGTTAAATCTCCCATAAGTTCCGGTATTTTTTTCTAAAGCTTCTTTTGGGTCTATACCTTTTCTTATAGCATCCATCATTTTACCAAAGTTAGTAATTTGATCATACTTACGCGCTAAACCAATTTCAAGAACATACCCTTCTGCCATCTCTAAATATCTAACACCTTTCTCTTTTGTGCTATACATTGTTCCAACTTGCGATCTTAACCCTTTTCCTAAATCCTCAAGACCGGCTCCTACTGGAAGTCCATTTTCAGAAAAAGCTGTTTGTGTCCTTCCATAAACTATTTGTAAAAATAATTCTCTCATAGCAGTATTGATAGCATCACAAACTAAATCTGAATTTAATGCCTCAAGTAAAGTTTTCCCTGATAAAACTTCTGCTGCCATTGCTGCAGAATGTGTCATTCCTGAACATCCTAATGTTTCAACAAGAGCTTCTTCTATTATTCCTTTTTTTACATTCAATGTAAGTTTACAGGCACCTTGTTGCGGAGCACACCAACCTACTCCATGTGTTAAACCACTGATGTCTGTAATTTCTTTTGCTTTTACCCATTTTCCTTCTTCTGGAATTGGTGCTGGACCATGTTTTGCCCCTTTTGTAACAGGGCACATTCTTTTAACTTCTTCTGAACACATACAACTCATTGTAACACCTCTTTATTATGTATTGCTTATTTATGAAATTGCTTATTTATAGAAATAAAATCAACCAATTCTACTAAAAACTAAAAGTATTTTCAATTGTTTTTTTAAAGTTGTGAATTCAAGTTGCTAATGCAACATTTAATTGAAAATAATAAAAAAGAAGAAATAAAAGAATACAGATAGAAGCAAGGGAAGAAATAATGAAAGAACTAATAAAAAGTAAAAAGGAAAAGCTTTATAGAAATAGCAAGCAAATTAAACAGAAATGTTAGCAGTATAATTAGAAAAATAAAAAAACAATAAAACAATAAGGATTTAAGCGATAGTTAACTCCATATTTTAGATTAGTAGAGATAGAATATATAATAAAAGAGGTAGTGAGAAAGTAACAGTAAGAAACAAGGTAAAAGAAATAATTTTGTAAAAATAATAAAAGTAATGAATAAAACATGACAAAAAGATAATAGCAACTATGGAAATATTTGAATACGGAGGATATCCTATAAATTTTATTGCTTATGATAATTTATAGAAGATATTGGTTATACAGTAATAAACAAGTTGCCATCAATATAAACATATTTTTATTACTATCATTGTAGTTATTAAAAAAGAACCATAGAAAATACTAATGGACTAAAAAGAGTAGTGTTTTCAAAACAAACTATTATTAATGAGCAAATTCAACAATTAATAGATCAATAGTAGAGCAAGAAAGTGTTTAAATTGTTTCTCTCCAATGGATGTTTCTTTTTCTTAGTTACTTTTGAATATGTCTGATATTGACAAATATGTAATTTTTTTTTATTATTTCATCGTATCATCATATCATCGTAATATGTTAGCAAGTATATGTCAACAGTATATGCTATTTAAGTCTTTTGAGTTTTGGGCATGATTGTGTTGTTGATTAGTGAGTAGAATATTTTAGATGGTTTAATTCTTTTTTTGTTAGGGTATTTCTTGTTTTTTATATAATTGTGCCGATGTAGCTCAGCTGGTAGAGCAATGGTTTTGTAAACCATCGGTCGGAGGTTCAAGTC
>CAMVLN010000073.1 GCA_947168325.1 uncultured Elusimicrobia bacterium
TTTTTTCTACTGTTATATTCATTTTATTTTTTAGTTACCCTTGGATGAGCTTTATTATAAATTTTTCTTAAACTTTCTAGTGTTACATGAGTATAAATCTGTGTGGTAGACAAATTTTTATGTCCCAACATTTGTTGAACTGAATTTATGTCACAACCATTATCTAATAGATGTGTAGCAAAAGTATGCCTTAAAGTGTGAGGTGAAACTTTTTTTGTAATTGAGGATTTTATAAACCAACTATGTAAAATTTTTCTAGCACCTCTTTGTGTAATTCTATTACCATATTTATTTAAAAATAGTGGTGAGCTTATAGAATAATTTAAACCTTTCTTTCTTCTTTCATCAAGATAATTTTTTATTGCAAAAAGACATATATCACCAACAGGAACTATTCTTTCTTTAGCTCCCTTACCAAGAATTTTTATATTTGCAGACATAAAATCTACATCTTTCAAATTTATACTAACCATTTCTTCTATCCTTATACCAGATGAGTATAATAATTCTAGCATAGCTTTATCTCTTAAATCAATATTTGGTAAATTAAGTAAATTTTTAATTTCTTGTTCTGTTAAAAATAACGGAATTCGTTTGTCCTTTTTAGGAGTTGACATAGAAGTAGTAGGATTTGTTTTGATAGCATCTATTACAATAAGAAATTTATAAAAAGATTTTAAAACTGCAAACTTTCTTATAATTGAAGCTCTCTTTAAATTTTTATTATATAGTGTGGCAAGATATTCTCTGATAATATTTTTAGTACAGTTTATAAGTTCAATATTTTTTTGTTTTATGAAAACATAAAAATCAAACATATCTATATTATATGCTTTTGCTGTAAGTTGTGAATAATTTTTTTCCGCTATTAGATATTGAATGAATTGTTCTATCTCTTTAACTTTTTCCATAACTTTGATTATATATTTTTAATAAATCTATTAAGATAAAAATTGATTAACTAAAAAACAAAATTTCAATAAAATTTATAATTTTCAAAAATATATCTATAAAAACCTTGCCTTCTAAAAAATCGTTTTCTTGAATTTTCTCTATCTATTTTATTTTTTTGTTGTTTCTTTATTTGTTTTTTTTTCAGTAATTATATTTCCTTTTTCATCTGTTTTTATCCACTGCAAGTTTCTACATTTTGGAAAAGCTGAACAAGTTAAAAATGAACCTCTTTTTCCTATTCTTTTAAGCATATGACTTCCACATTTTTCACATTTTATATCTGTTTTTTCAGGTTCAGGTTTTATAATTTTATTTCCATTTTTATCTAAAGGAAAAGTTGTTTTACATTCTGGATATCTTTCACAAGCTAAATACGGACCTCTAAATCCCATTTTCTTTAGCATTATTCCACCACATTTTGGACATTTTTCTTCTGTTTTTTCTGGCTCTATGTTTTCAACTTTATTTCCATCTTTATCAACAGAAAAAGTTGTTTTACATTCTGGATATCCAGAACATGCCATAAAAGGTCCCCTTTTACTATCTCTTATAACCATAGGTTTACCACATTTTGGGCAAACTTCGTTAGTCGCTTTAGGTTGAACTTTTTGCTTTGTAGCATTTTCGGCTTCTATTAAATGTTTTTCAAATGGTGTATAAAAATTTTTTAGTACATCTTGCCATTTAAATTTGTTTTCAGCAATATCGTCAAATTCCTCTTCAATATCTGCTGTAAATTTATAATTTATAACATCTTTAAAATTTTCTTTTAAAAATTTGTTTACTACTATTCCTAAATCTGTAGGATAAAACTTTTTGTTTTCAAGTCTTACATACATTCTATCTAAAATTGTTTTTATTGTTGGAGCATAAGTTGATGGCCTTCCTATACCATACTCTTCAAGTGTTTTAATTAAACTTGCTTCGTTATATCTTGCTGGTGGTTCTGTAAAATGTTGTTCGGGAATAATCTTTAATAATTCTAACAAATCATCTTTTGATAACATAGGTAAATTTGGTTCTTTAGCATCTTCGTCTTGTATAGAATAAACTTTCATAAAACCATCAAATTTTAATGTTGAACCTGTAGCCCTAAACATGTAATTGTTTGCTGATATATCTATGGAAACTGTATCATATAGTGCATCTACCATTTGGCTTGCTACAAATCTATTCCATATAGCTGTATACAATTTATATTCATCAGATGTTAAGTATGGTTTCATCATTTCTGGAGTTCTTTTAACAGAAGTAGGTCTTATTGCTTCGTGAGCTTCTTGAGCTCCTTTTGATTTAGTTTTATAAAATCTTGGCTTTGCTGGAACAAAATTTTTCCCATAATTTGTTTCTATAAAACTTAAAGTTTCTTTTTGTGCAATCTGGGCAACATTTAATGAATCAGTTCTCATATATGTTATAAGACCAACTACTCCTTGATTACCAATTTGTATACCTTCATATAACTTCTGTGCAACCATCATCGTTTTTGAAGAAGAAAAACTAAGTCTCCTTGAAACATCTTGTTGCATTGTAGATGTAGTATAGGGAGGATAAGGTGATCTTTTTCTTTCTTTCTTTTCTACCAAAGAAACTCTATATTTTGCACCTTCAAGTTCTTTTAATATAGAATCTGCTTGCTCTTTATTTGATATATCAAGTTTATCAAACTTTTTACCGTCTTTAGATATCAAGTTTGCTTTAAAAATTACATTATTTTGTTTTTTTTGAAGTTCTGCCTGTATAGACCAATATTCAACAGAAGTAAAATTAGCAATTTCTTCTTCTCTATCACATATCATCATAACAGCAACTGACTGAACTCTTCCTGCAGAAAGTCCTTTTCTTATCTTTTTCCACAATATTGGAGATAATTTGTAACCTACTAATCTATCTAAAATTCTTCTTGCTTGCTGACTATCAACTAGAGCCATATTTAATTTTCTAGGATTTTTAACAGCTTCTTTTATTGCAGTTTCTGTTATTTCATGAAAAGTTATTCTATCTGTTTTGTCATCTGAAAGTTTTAATAATTCTTTCAAATGCCAAGCAATAGCTTCTCCCTCTCTATCCAAATCTGTAGCAAGATATACATGCCCAACTTGTTCAACTGTTTTCTTTAAATCTGCTATTATCTTTTTTGATTTTGCCATTGCTATGTAAGTTGGATTAAAATCATGTTCAATATCCACACCAATTTTACTTTTAGGCAAATCTCTAATATGACCAAAAGAACTTTTTACTATATAATTATCACCTAATATTTTAGATATTGTTTTAGATTTTGCTGGAGACTCTACTATCACTAAATATTTCATTGTTTTTCCTCTTTCCGAATACTATATAATTATTTATTTAATAGTTTAAAATATTATAAATTGAAAAATCTAAAAATCTAATGATATATAATTTACAATTTATAATTTATATTACAGTTGCCTTACTTTTTACAGTTGAATATTTAAATAAAAAAATTAATATAAAAACATAAAAACAAAGCGATTTTTATTTACGAACTATTCAATCTTTTCAAAACTATAAAGAGTGTCACTGCTAAACTTCTATTTTTAATTCTGTTGCTACATAAACCTGTCCTGGCATGGATTTTATAAAACCATTAAGTTCTAAATCTAACAAAATAGTAGAAAGTTCTGAAACTGCAATATTAGCTTTCAAACTTATTTCATCCAAAGATATACCATCAAACGAGGATTTTATCATTTTTAAAATATTTATACTACTTTCTGACATAGGACTAGTATCTTTTTTGACAGTTTTATTTTTTGTTTTTTTTCTTTTTAAAACATAATTACCTAGTATAGAATTTTGTTCTATTATATCTTTTGGATTTAAGGCAATAAATGCACCTTGCTTTATTAAGCTATTTGGACCTTGCGAATATTTTGAATATATTGGCCCGGGAACTGCAAAAACATCTTTGCCATATTCACAAGCAAGTTCTGCTGTTATTAGTGAACCACTTTTTATTGCAGCTTCTACAACTATTGTTGCTTGAGACAATGCTGCTATAATTCTATTCCTTCTTGGAAAATTTATAGGTAAAGCTCTTTGATGTAAATTGAATTCACTTATTATAGCTCCATTGTTAGATATATCTTCTTGAAGTTTCCTATTTCCTGCAGGATAACACTCTAAAAGTCCATTTCCTACGACAGCTATTGTTTTCCCAGAACTTTGTATTGTAGAAATATGAACTTGTGTATCTATTCCATTGGCAAGTCCAGATACTGTTGTTATTTCCTGTTGTGCAAAATATTTACAAAATTGTTCTGTAACTATTTTACCATAATTTGTAGCTCTTCTAGAACCAACAATAGAAATAGAATTTATATCATTTTTATCTATTTTACCTTTAATGTATAAAATTGGAGGATAATCACACATTGTTTTTAGTTGACTAGGATAATCATCATCTATGTAAGTCAAAATATTTATATTGTTTTTTTTCGCTAATAACAGTTCTTCTTGAGCAAACTTTAAATTAGCTCTTTCTTTTATTGTTTGTGCTGTTCTATCTGTAATATCAACTATTTGTTGAATTTCTTTAGTATTAGTTTGTAAAACATTACTTGCACTGCCAAGATATTCTATTAAAGATATAATTTTTTTAGGAATCAACTCTACTATTGTATTTAAAGCAAGTATAGATAATCTTTCCTTGTCCATTATTTTATTCTTTTATACACTTTTTAAAATTTATTTTTATAAGCTATAAAATAATTCACTGTATTTTTTAAACCTTTAATAATGTCAACTCTAGGTTTCCAGCCTAAAATCTTTTTTGCTTTTGAAATATTTAAGAAACTTTTAAATAACTCTCCACTTCTTCTAGGTTTATATATAGCTTTTTTTTGATAGTTAATTATTTTTGATAACTCTTTTACCAATTGATTAACTGAAAAAGTTTTTTGTGTTCCTATATTTATTATTTCATTATTACCTTTTGTTAATGATTTTATATTGGCATCAACAACATCTTTAACATAAACATAATCTCTTAATTGTTTTCCATTACCAAAAACAAAAACCTCTTTGTTTTCTGCCATTTTACCTATAAATATTGCAACCACTCCTGCTTCGCCATTGATATCTTGTCGTGGACCATAAACATTTGCATATCTTAATATTGTATATTTTAGTCCATACAATGCACTATAGGCTTTTATATAATGTTCTACTGAAAGTTTTGCTACTCCATAAGGGGATAGAGGCTTTGCTGTTGCTTGTTCATCTGGAGCTTTCAATCCACATTCTCCGTATATTGTTCCACCTGAAGATGAGAATATTATTTTTTTAACTTTATTGTTCTTGCAAGCTTCTAAAATATTTAAAGTTCCTTTAATATTTACATCCGCATCAAAACAAGGGTCTAAAACAGATTTCCTTACATCTAGTTGTGCTGCAAGATGAATTACAATATCAAATTTTTCTTTTTTAAATATTCTATCTATTTCATTTTTATCACATATTGAAACTTTATAAAATGTTGCTTTTTTATTTATATTCCTAATGTTGCCCGTTACAAGATTGTCTATAATTACAACAGTATACTTTTTAAAAATCAATTCATCAACAATATTTGAACCTATAAAACCTGCTCCACCGGTAACTAAAATTTTTTTGCTCATTTACTTCTCTCTTTTGTTTTGTTATTGTTTTTATTTTACTTCCATATCATATAAAAATTTTAAAGAATTTATTCTTTATAACATAATGAGTATATTTAAATTTTATATTTTATATTCAAAAACAGGTTTATTTACTTCATAAGAAACTTTTAATATATCAAGATATTCTTTAACTTTTTCATTTTATTTATCATATCAATACTTCCTTTGCTACCACAATGAACAACGATTGCACAATCAGCATATCTTGACATTTGTGTATTTCTTATAACACCACCTTTAATACCATATTTATCCCAGTTTGGTTTAAAGATTGTTAATTTGATATTATTTTGTTTAGCATATTTTTCACCTAAAGTATCTACACCCCTTGCTCCACCAGAAACAATTTCATCGGTAGATGTTATTTCAAAAGATGATAGTTTTATTGCTTTAATTAAAAGATTCATATTAATAATAGTTCTTGACCCTGCAATTATTATTTTCATTTTTTGACTCTTAAAAGTGATATTATGCTATAAAAATTTTATTACAATATTTTTTATTTATATTTTTTTTAACATGTTTATAAAAATTTTTTAACATTGAACAATTTAAATATAAATGTATTATTTAAAATATAATTTTTCAATTTAAATTAAATAACACGAGGTTAACATATAACAATTAAAACTAATAAGTTTAGATATTATTTAAAACTTTTAACTAAAATTATGAAATTATATAATATTATTGTGCTTTTCAAATGCCAAAATTGTATTATGTAAAAGCATTGTTATTGTCATGGGACCAACTCCGCCAGGAACAGGAGTGATATTTATATTCATATCTTTTACAGAATCAAAATCTACATCTCCATAAAGTTTTCCATCAACTCTATTTATTCCAACATCGATAACTGTTGCTCCATCTTTTATAAAATCTTTATTAATAAATTTTGCTTTACCTATAGCTACAACAACAATATCTGCTTTTTTTGTAATTTCTTTTAAATTTTGTGTTCTTGAATGTGCCATTGTAACAGTTGCATTGTTTGAAAGCATTAACATAGATACAGGTTTTCCTACAAGATTTGACCTACCGATAACAACTATATTTTTGCCAGCAATATCTATATTTGAATATTTTAAAAGATACATCACCCCAATAGGTGTACAAGAAACCAACAATTTTTGTTTTGATATTTCATCCCAAGATTTTATAAGAGTAAGCATCCCTGAATTATAAGGATGAAGCCCATCAACATCTTTACTGTAGTCAATGGCTTGTATACACTTGTCAGAGTCTAACTTATTTGGTAATGGAAGTTGTAAAAGTATTCCATCCACATTTTTATCTTCATTTAATTTCTTAATTAACGAAATTATGCTTTCTACTGAAGATGTTGCTAGAATATGATTGTGGTAAGACTTTATCCCTACTTGTTCACATGCTTTTATCTTTGAATTAACATAAATTTTACTTGCAGGATCATCTCCTACAAGAATTGTGGCAAGTCCTGGTTGCTTTTCTGTTTGTTTTGTAAGATTTTTAATTTTCTCTTTAAGCTCAAATCTGATTTTTTGTGAAATCTCTTTACCATTTATGATATTCATAATTTGTTCCTATTGTTTTAGTGCTACCAATATTAAATATTAGCTATATTTTTTGCTATATCTTTGAAAACACCACCACACACACTATTATAATAAAATTTTACTTTTATTTGCAAAATGTTTGTTAAAGTCAAAAAAGATATGATTGTTTTTGATAAGATAAAAAAGAACGGATGAAGGAAAAGAAAAACAAACAACAGATAGCATTAAAAAGGAAAGAAATATTAGAAAAAGCTGAAAAATTAAAGACAAAAGGAAAAAAGATAAGGGAATGAAAGAATTTTTCAATGTAAAAGAAAAATATTACGAAGATGGAAAAAAGCATATGGTGAATTAGGGTTAATAGGTCTTAGCCATAAAGTACAAAAGCAAATAGATTAGTTAGAAGAAGAATATTAATATATGGTATGTTAAGACTAATAGAACAAATAAGAAAAGAAAATTTATTTTATGGTAA
>CAMVLN010000074.1 GCA_947168325.1 uncultured Elusimicrobia bacterium
TGTGTAGGTTTTATGGCCGATTTAATTGCATTGTCTGGATCTTTTAAACCATGACCAGTTAATATACAAACTGCTTTTATATCTTTTTGGTCTTTGAAATAACCTTTTTTTGTATATTTTAAAAGTCCTGCAAAAGATGATGCTGAAGCTGGTTCTGCAAAAATACCTTCATATCTTGCTATCATTTTGTATGCCTCTATAATTTCATCATCACAAACCATATCTATCACACCTTTAGACTCATCTCTTGCTTGTTCTGCAGTTTTCCAAGATGCTGGATTACCTATTCTTATTGCTGTTGCAAGTGTTTCAGGATTATCTATCTTGTGCCCTTTAACTATTGGGGCCGCACCTTCTGCTTGAAAGCCCATAATTTTTGGCAATTTATATTTTTCAGGGAACAACTGATTGAATTCTTTATAACCTTTCCAATATGCTGTGATATTTCCCGCATTTCCTACTGGCATAAACTGATAATCAGGGGTAGTTTCTAAACATTCACAAATTTCAAAAGCCCCTGTTTTTTGCCCTTCAATTCTGTAAGGATTAATAGAATTTACCAATGTTAATGGATAATTTTTGCTTAAATCTTTTACAAGGTCTAATGCTTTATCAAAGTTGCCATCTATTTCTAAAACAGTTGCACCATGCATAACAGCTTGTGAAAGTTTTCCTAAAGCAATTTTCCCTTCAGGAATTAATACAACACATTTTATTCCTGCCCGTGCTGCATAAGCTGCTGCAGATGCTGATGTGTTACCTGTTGAAGCACAAATAACAGCTTTACTTCCTTCCTCAACAGCTTTTGATACTGCCATTGTCATTCCTCTATCTTTAAAAGAACCTGTTGGATTTAACCCTTCATATTTAAAATATATTTCTCCAGGAAAACCAATTTTTTTTGGAAGATTTCTTGCAGGAATTAATGGTGTATTTCCTTCATGTAATGTTATTACAGGAGTTTTTTTGCTTAACGGTAAATACTTTTTATATTTTTCAATCAATCCTTTATATGCCATTTTTTTACCTCTTTATTTAGCTTGTAGTTTTTTGTTGTTGTAAACTTTTACATTATTATCTTTTATTTTTTATATCTTCTTTTATAAGCTCAATAAACTTATCTATAGTCATTATGCCTAAATCTTTATTGCCTCTTGCTCTAACGGCAACAGAATTATTTTGAATTTCCTTGCCACCAACTACTAATAAATATGGAATTTTCTGCATTGCATTTTCTCTAATTTTATGCCCTATTTTTTCATTTCTATCATCAAAATAAACTCTAATGCCTGCTTCTTTTAGCTTCTTAACAACATCTAAACAATATTGTTCTTGTTCCAAAGAAATATTTAAAATTGATACTTGAACAGGTGATAACCATATAGGTAATGCCCCTGCATAATGTTCAAGCAATACACCTATAAATCTTTCAAAAGATCCCATTAATGCTCTATGAACCATATAAGGTCTAACTTTCTTACCTTCTTTATCTATATAATAAATATCAAATCTTTCTGGTAAATTGAAATCAAACTGTATTGTAGAACATTGCCATAATCTGCCAATAGCATCTTTAATTTTAATATCTATTTTAGGTCCATAAAATGCTCCACCACCAGCATCTATTTCATAATCATAACCAGTTTTTTTTAATGCATTTTCAAGCGATTTTTCTGCATCGTTCCATTTATCTACAGAACCAACATATTTTTTTTCAGGTCTTGTTGCCAAATAGATTTTATATTCATTAAAGCCAAACATTTTTAAACAATCTATAGCCATTTTAAAAACAGTTAAAACTTCTTCCTCTAACAGTTCTGGTTGCACTATAACATGTCCATCATCTTGAGTAAACCCTCTTACTCTCATAAGACCATGCAATACACCAGATTTTTCGTATCTATACACTGTCCCCAATTCTGCATATCTTATAGGAAGCTCTCTATAAGAATGTAGCTTTGTTTTGTATATCATTAAATGCATTGGGCAGTTCATAGGCTTTACTCTATAAGGTTTGCCTTCAATTTCCATAGATGCATACATATTTTCTGAATATGTTTGTAAATGTCCACTTATTGCAAAAAGTTCTTCACTTGCAATATGTGGTGTACATAACAAATCATAACCATTATTTAAATGAAATTGTTTCCACTGATTTTCTATTGTATTTCTAAGTAAAGCCCCTTTTGGATGCCACAAAATAAGCCCTCCACCAACAGCATCGTTAATAGAAAATAAATCAAGTTCTTTGCCCAATTTTCTATGATCTCTTTTTGCAGCCTCTTCTAATTTTTTTAAATACTCGTCTAATTCTTGTTTTGTAAAAAATGCTGTTCCATAAATTCTTTGAAGTTGCTCTCTACTGGAATCTCCTCGCCAATATGCCCCAGCAACAGATAAAAGTTTAAAATATTTTATTTCTCCTGTAGATTTTATATGTGGACCTCTGCATAAATCCGTAAAGTTTCCAGATTGATAAAAAGTTACAGTATCATCTGCAATGGCTTCGGCTAACTCTTTTTTATATTTTTCACCTTTTTCTTCAAAAAGTTTTATTGCATCTGCTTTTTTAACTGGCTTGCAAATGAAAACATCATCTTTTTTTGCAAGTTCATGCATTTTTTCTTCTATTTTTGATAAATCTTCAACAGTGAAAGGTTCTTTTCTGTCAAAATCGTAATAAAAACCTTCTTCTATTGAAGGTCCTATTGCAACTTTAGTTCCGGGAAACAATTCCAAAACAGCAGCTGCCATAAGATGTGATGTTGAATGTCTTAATATACTTAAATTTTTTTCCATTTTTTCTCCACTTGTAAAATAAAAACAACTAATTTTAATGCTACTACAAAATGTTAAATACTACTTTTATTTACGAGCTCGTCGTGTTCGTGTTCGTAAATCAAACGAATATTTTATTATAAAAAATAATAAATACGATAATAAGAAACTTAATATATATAATTTATTTCTCATTTAAATAACCCTAGTTATAAATTCGTAAAACATAAACAAAAAAAATTCATTTATATAACGAAGCATTATAACAAATTTGAAATAAAAAATGAAAAATAGCTATATATAAAATAATAAAAAGCAAAAGATATATGTAGTAATAGCAATTATACATAAATATTACAATTTTTTAAGATATAAAATTTTTTCATCATTGATAAAATTTTTATATCTTTTTATTTTTACGAATATCAAACTTTATTGACTTTAGAGAATAAAAATAATGTCTATAATATTAATTAATGTTATAAAATATTTATTTTGAACTTGTTGCTGCAATACCTACTACACCGAACAATCCTGCAATATCATCATCTGTAACTTTGAGTTTAATATATGGAGTAACACTTGTTCTTGTAAGTGTATCTTCTATTTGAACACCTGCATATAACCAACTAAATATTCCAAGTCTAGCACCAATAATAACATTAGGTTTATCTCTATCATGGTCATTTTTCTTTGCTGTTTCTGTTCTAAATATTGCTTTGGCATCAATATAAAGTATTCTCTTGTTGGCATATATTTTGTTAAAAGGTGACCATCCAAATCCAACACCACCTTTACTTCTCATAACACCACCGTAAACTTCAAGATTTTCTGCCCTAAATCCCATAAGAGCATCAATTTTGTTAAGATTATTTCTTTCAAATTCATTATCTTCATTACTATAGTTACCTATATTAGAAATACCAAGATAGTAGAATTTATGATTGTTAGGTCTAAATCTGATACCAAAATCATTTCTGAATTTTTCAGCTTTTGTATCAAATCTTCCCATATATTCCCAATCAATTTTAAGTTTTTTGGTTTTATTTACAAGATTTTGCAGTTGGTCAACCGTAACTTTTACTTCGCTAACAGTTTCTTTAATATTTTTAGACATTTGTTCATCATTAATCAAAGTTGCTATGGTTCCGTTTCCGCTATTTATTTTATTCATAATTGTATCTATTTTTTCAGAAACAGTTTTTAGTTGAATAACAATATCTCTAATATCATCTTTATTCTTCGAAGTTATTTCTTGTAAATTTGCTGAAAAATTATTGAAATTTTCTATAATTTGGCTAATTTGTTTTTCTTTGTTGGAAATATTTTCGCTTACTTTTTTAAGATTTTCTACTGTATCATAAAGATTTTGAAAGAATTTTTTATTTAGTCCTTCACAAGCATTTGCTAATAATACATTAATTTTTTGTGTTGCATCTTCTACCATTTCTTCAAGAGATTTTTCTGTAGAAGTATTTATTGTTCCACCATGTTCTAGCAATTTATTAGTTGATGTTCCTGGATTTATATCTATATATTTTGTTCCAATTATTCCCATAGAAACTATTTTTGCACTGGCATTGGAATATATTTTTATATTTCTATCTATTACAAGAATAACTTTTGCTTTGCCATTTTCTAAAACTATATCTTTTATATTTCCTACATTTACTCCAGCTATTTTTACTTTAGCTTTTTTTGGAAGTCCTGCAGTATTATCAAAATAAGAGTTTACAGTATATTTTGAAGTTAAACTATAATTGCCAAGCAACATTATTGTTAAAAGAATTGCAAAAATTCCTATAGTTACAAAAATTCCTAATCTTAATTCATTAGACACAAAAATTCTCCATTACTTCATTGTAAAAGTTGTTTCAATAGGTATAGGTCCAACACTTGAGCCATCAACAAACTGTTTTAACATTTTATCATTAATTGTTTTAGGATTAGTAATAGTTCCTTTCAGTTTATTTACTGTTCCCTCAAAAATTACTTTCCCTAAATATAACATTATTATTCTATCGGCTATTTTATATGCTGAGTTCATATCGTGAGTAACTACAATAGATGTTATTTTTAATTGTTCTTTTAAATAGTTTATAAGGTTACCTATAACATCCGACATTATTGGATCAAGCCCTGTAGTTGGCTCATCATAAAAAATATATTTTGGCTTGTAAGCTATTGACCTTGCAAGACCAACTCTCTTCTTCATACCACCACTCAAAGCAGATGGTTTTAAATTTTTTATATCATCCTTTAATCCAACCATATTCAAACATTCTGAAACCCTCTTTTTTGTTTCTTCTTTGTTTAAATTTGTAAGATTTTTTATTCCAAAAGAAATATTTTCTTCTATTGTTAAAGAATCAAATAAAGCAGCTTCTTGAAATAAAAAACCAATTTTTTGCTGAGTTTGATGTAGTTGATGTTTAGATGCTTTTATTATATCTACTCCATCAATTGTTATTTTTCCCAAATCGGGTTTTATAAGTCCAACAATATTTTTCAATAAAATACTTTTACCTGTTCCTGATCCACCTATAATAACAAGTGTTTCTCCATCTTTTACATCTAAACTAACATCACACAAAACTTTTTTTTGTCCAAAAGATTTATATATATTTTCAACTTGTATCATACTTTGATCATTCTATAATTTTTATATTTGTTTTTCCAATTTCAGTATTTGTTAAATATATTTTTAAATTTTTGATATGAATTCTAAAAGTTATATTGATTTTAAAAATATTTAATTTCATTTCAATTTAACCTTAACAATTAATTTTGTAATACAGTTTTTTTATTATAGAATACTAACACTATGGTTATAAGTTATGTATTAGGTTTTTTAAGTTATTTTGGTCTATCGCAAAAATATATAAGAATATCTGCAGTATTAATCACAATACTACTTTTTATTTTGCTTTTGTATGGTATATGGTATATATCTAAAATTTCTTCTCAAGCATTTCTTAATAGCAAATATTTTAAATTAAAAAGTAAAAGATGGAAATCTGCTTTAAAAGAGACCAATTTTTTTGCTATTTGTGGCTATGTTGGTGCCGGTTTTATAGGACATTTCGTTTCAGGTATGTTCTTTTTAGAACAACATGTTCATTCAAATGCTTTATTAATTAAAATTATAAATATTTATTTTTTTATATGTATTTTAATAATAGTAAATAAGATACTTACTGTTTTTAAGATTGTTCATGATGCCCAAAGTGAAGTTCCAGTAAAAGGGTTTATTCAATTTGCAAAGATATTTGTTAATTTTTTTGGTGTTCTTATAATTGTAGCTTATACTTTAGGAAAAGAACCAACATATTATATTTCCGCATTAGGTGTAATAGCATCTGTTTTAATGATAGTTTTTAAAGATATGATTGTAGGTCTTACAGCTGGGTGGCAATTATCAATGAATAAAATGATTAAACTTGGTGATTGGATAGAAATGCCACAAAATAATGCAGATGGTGAGGTTATAGATATTTCTTTAACAACTGTATACATTAAAAACTGGGATAATACTATCGTTACTTTACCAGCTTATGATTTAATATCAAAATCATTTTTAAATTGGAGAGATATTCAAGAACAACAGTTAAGAAGAATAAAAAGAAGTTTTAATATAGATATTCAAACTATAAAATTTGTAGATAAAAATTTATTGCAAAAATTACAAAAATTTGAACTATTAAAAGATTATATAGATTCTAAAGAAAAAGAAATAGAAGAATTTAATAAGCAACACAATACTAAAGAAAATATGTTTAATGGCAGATATTTAACAAATATTGGTTTATTTAGAATTTATTGCCAACAATATATAAAAACAAAACCTTTTATTAGTAAAAATTCCACAATATTAGTAAGGCAACTTACACCTACACCTGAAGGGTTACCTTTAGAAGTATATTGTTTTACTACAACATATATGTTTTCTGAATTTGAAGTTTATCAAGCAGATATTTTTGACCATTTACTATCAGTTATTGGCGAGTTTAATTTGGCTATATTTCAAACTGCTACTGGCACAGATTTCAAAAATTTACAAAGAAATTAATTTATAATAGATTTAATATAAAGTTTTTGTTTCTATATCATATTTTCAATTGGTATTTTTTAATAGATTTATAATTTCTAGAATATTGTTTGTGTAATTTAAAATAAAAGTTCTTTGTTGTTTATTGTTTTCTACAAAGCAGTAACTGAAAATATACAAAAAAAGAACCTTTTAGTTATAACAAAGATAATTTGAGCATAAAACTATGGAAAAAACTTTTCGTTGTCTTTGCCAAAGATAGTAGTTAGCAATCTATAGAAAAATAAAAATTTATTGTTCTGTTTTGCTGTCATTGGCAAAAGTTTCTATTCAATGTCATTACTGTAAAGTAGGTTGTTTATAATCTATAAAATAATGTTTTCTATTTTTCTTTTTTGCCTTTACAATGAAACAATAACTATATTTTCCTAAAGCTTCAAAACAAAAATATTTTCAAAATGCAAAAAATAAAAAATTGCTGTCTATATAAATTTTGTTAAGAGTAGATAGCAAAATGACGATAATTTTTTTCGTTTTTACTACAAGTTCAAACTAATATATCTATTATTAAAACAAAATAAATAAAAATATAAAACATCAAATCAAGTTTATCATAACGAGTAAATATTCTTTGAAACCTTTTTAATCTTGAGAAAAACCTTTCTACAGTATTTCTTCTTTCTGCTTCATATGCTCTATCCATTATAACATACTTGTTTTTGGGTTCCTTTATTATTTTTATCAATAATTGTATAGTCTGTGTACATCATGCACTTGTTCACCTGTTATTTCAAATCTGA